>NZ_JBFAZW010000036.1:0-86233 GCF_040682015.1 Dactylosporangium sp. NPDC051485 | reverse complement strand
GGGCCACCGGCATGCCCCACCCGCCCAACACCACAACAACACATCGGCTATCAGCGATATTTGGCTCACGCCTCCGCTACCCGCGGATCCGGGTCTGAGATCGCTGCCATTGCCGCCCTGAGCCTCATGGTTGCGTCCCGCCGTCGATGGGCCGTCGTTTGGCTGCGCAGTTCGGTACGGACGATGGCTAGGACGGCGTCGGCGGGGTGGCCATCCGGGTCGCCGATGGTGGTGGTGTAGGCGTCAAAGGTGACCGGTGCGGACGCGCGGATGACGGTGACATCGGGCCACAGCTTGCGGCAGGTGGCGTAGGCGTTCGTGCTGCCGCAGCGAGTCGGGCGGCGAGCCGGCCTGCGGGCGGCCCCAGCACGACTCACGTGCTGCCTACCCGGTGCAACCTTCGGTGTGTGAGGCTCTAGGCACCCGATAATCGTCCATGTAGTCGGTTAGACACGTTTGGGCAGTTTGTTGTCGTTGCTCGTGCGTCAGCCAGTCAGGCTTGATTTGCCTGGTCTTACACTCGATCTGCCAACGATGGCTTTGGGTTGGTGAGGCGCTGCACAGGTCAGATGATGATGATCGTTGTGTGCGATCAGCGTTCGTCGGTGTGGCGTGATCCGCCATTGGGTCAGGCTCGTGTTTGCTACCTCGAGTCGTGCTGTTGGCCGACTATCGGTCGGCAGCCCGATGAGGACTTGGTGGATTGCTTCGACCGTTTCCGCGTGCCCGACGAGGAGGAGCACCTCTGCGGGATGCTGGTCGGTGATCTTGTGTAGTAGCCGTTCGGTGCGGGTGACGTATTCGGTCCATGGCTCGCCACCCACTGCCAGCGGCAGCGAAGGGTCACTGGTTCGGCCGGTGGCCCGTGCTTCGTCGAGGACTTCCTTCCAGAGGCGTCCGTCGGCGTTGTCGCCATAATCTGGGTCGCGTAGTTCATCGATCGTGACAAGAGGCTTGCCGAGCCGCTCTGCCACCGGTTCAGCAGTCTCTGCCGTCCGCCGTCGAGGGCTGCTGTACACGACGGTGGCCTGCCCGGCGAATTGCCGGTGGAGCCGGTCGGCGAGCAGGTCTGCCTGTCGACGTCCGAGGTCGGTCAGTCCGGTGCAGGTGCGCGGTCCGCCGATGGTGCCCCTGACGTTGCAGTGCGCTTCGGCGTGACGGATGACGACGAGCTCGGTCACGGCACGGCTCCAGCAGGTGTGCGGCGGGTCAGGCAGTTCGCCGCGCGTCGGATGGGAACAGGAGCATGTTCCGCAGCCGTGGGTCGGCGAGGGTGGGGAACTCCATGTGTGCGGCCGGGAGCGGCATGTCCGGCTGCGAGGGTACGCCGATGACGTAGAGTCCGGCGGCGCGGGCGGCTTGGGCGCCGAGTGCGGAGTCCTCGACGGCTATGGCGGTTCGTGGGTCTGCTCCGAGTTGCTCGCACGCGTATCGGTACACGTCAGGGGCGGGTTTCGGGGCGGCGACGTTGTCGCTGCCGGCGATGACGGCGAACAGGTCGGCGAGGCCGAGCTGGATGAGGTACTGCTCGACGATGCCGCGCAGCGTGTTGGAGGCGACGCCCAGGAGTCGGCGTCCAGCGAGGCCTGCGAGCAGGTCGGTGACGCCGGGCATCGCGGTGACTCCTTGCCCGTGGTTGGAGGTGACCAGGGCGATGACCTCGTCGCCGAGTGCGGTGTGCTGGCCGGGCAGGTCGAGCAGCCGAGCGAGTTCGTGGCCGAGGTCGATGCGGGTCAGGCCGACCAGCCGGTGCCGGTCGGTCCTGGCGAGTTTGCGCTGGTGCCGGGTGAACAGGGTTGCGTATGCCTTGTCCCAGGCTCCTTCGGTGCTGACCAGGGTTCCGTCGCAGTCGAAGATGACGGGTCCGTCGGGGATCGTGCGGGGGTGCAGCTCGGTCATGGTGAGCTTCCTTTCCAGTTCAGGCCGTCCGCCGGCGGGCGGCAGCGCAGACGGTCAACGGGAAGTGGGGGTCGTGGTGGTTGAGCTCGCCGGGATGGAGCTCCTCGGTGGCTTCGCCGAGCAGCGCGGCGAGGCAGGTGCGCAGGTTTCCGTAGCCGGTGACGGACACCTCGCCGTGCCAGCCGGCGAACAGCTGGCGGAGACCGGCGGGGGTGAACCGCCACCGGTCTGCGTCGCCGCCGCTCGGGCTGATCCGGGCGACGGCCGGGACGGTGACCAGCAGCGCTCCGCTGGGTTTCAGCGCCTGGGCGCAAGCGTTGATGGTCTGGGCGGGATCGGGGAGCAGCTGCAACGTCTGGGTGAGCACGATGCAGTCGAAGCGGGCCGCGGGCAGGCTGTCGGGGGTGGCGAGATCGGCGAGCAGGGTGGCGGCCGGGTTTGCCGGGTCGACGTCGATGATCGTGGTTGAGGTGAGCCGGTTGCCGCCGTATCGGCGTAGGTAGGTGTCGTTCTTGACTTCGGCGGCGTCGCCTCGGATCAGGTCGGCGTGGGCGGTCAGGAAGTCGGCGATGTACGGGCGATCGACTGGGGTTCCCCGGTCGTAGCCGTAGCACTGGGACAGTGGCCGCAACGGCAGGTCCATCGGTCTCCTTCCGGCGAGACGTCAGGGGGTGTTGGTCAGGGCGTGGCAGCGGTCGGTGGCGAGGGCCAGGTCGGCGCGCAGGCGGGCGAGGCGGTGCTCCCGGCACGGCAGGTTGGCGTGGCGCCGGTGGGAGACGATCTCCCGGCAGGTGACCAGGACGACGGCCAGCCAGAACCCGGCTTGTAGGTCCCGGCCGCCAGGGATGAGGCTGACGAGATCGCGGGCCGTGGGATTGTCGGCCAGGAACGTGAACAGCTGCGCTTCGTCGTATCCGCGCGGGCGGACGGCGGTGAGTTCGAGGTCGATCAGGGCGGTGCCGATCTCGGTGCAGGTCTCGGTGCCAGCGCTGGTGTTGATGGCGTTGCCGAGGTGTGCGTCGCCGTGGGTGAGCTGGAGGCCGATTCCGGCTATGCCGAACAGTCGGATCAGCCGGTCCTTGGCGTCGGTGGTGAGCAGGTCGTCGGGCAGGGCGTTGATCTGCTGCTGGTAGTCGCTGTCGTCGGGAAACAGCCCACGTTGGCGGCCGAGCGGCCACTGGTGGAGGCGGTCGAGGGTGTGGAGGAGGCGGGTCACCGCATCGGCCGACACCGTGCCGGCTGGCGGATACCGGTCGGGGTGCAGCGGCCCGCCGGGCACGCGGGTGAGGATCAGCAACGGCGCGTCGACGTCGGCGGCGACGAGTTCGGGGACCGTGATCGGTGGCGGGTTGTCGGCTAGGGCCCGGTAGACGGTGATCTCTTGGCGGCACCGGTCCTGCCACCAGGGCCGGAGGTCGGTGGGGTGTTTGGCGATCACTGCCCGGCCATCGACGGTGCCGTGCTGCAGCTGTGAGGTTCCGGTCGTGATGGGTGGTCCGACAGCGATGAAGCCGGGACAGATCCGGTGCAGCGGTCCTGCCGCTTGGTCGCTGTTCAGGGCTTGACTCATGACGGCACCGGCTGCGCCTGCTTGGTGATCGCATCGGTCAGGTGGGTCCACGGCGGGATGGGCCGGCTGCGGCGGGTGTCGGCGGACAGGAACCGGGCAGTGGCTGCGGCCAGCGTCGGCACTGGCATGGTGCCGTCGAGGCGCAGCACCTGGTCCGGGGGGAGCAGGTCCAGCCAGGTGGAGCAGACCGCGCTGATGCGGGCTCGGACCGCGGGGTGGTCCAGGTGGTCGGCGACCGGTCCCCGGGCGGCCCGGCGTGCGGCGGTCACGTCGTCGGGGACGCTGACGTACACGTAGCGGTCCGGTGTGAGGATTGTCCCGGCTAGGGCGGCGTGGGTGTAGCGGTGCGCGGCGCCGGTCGGGTCGGCCGGAACGCCGAGGGCCTGCATCCCGTACTCGTGGGCGATCAATGTCAGCGGGCTCCGGTCGAGCAGCACCATCCGGTCGGATCGGTCGGATCGGTCGGATCGGTCGGATCGATCGGGTCGGTCGTTGGCGGCGCGGTGGCGCAGCTGTGTCTTGGCTTTGGTGGTGCGGAGTGCTTCAAGGTGTTCGAACTGCTGGAGGGCTGCGCTGACCGCATCCTCATCGGTGGGAGGCCATGCCGGCAACGGGGCGAGGTCGGTGTATTCGGGGGCGATGACCGCGCCGGTCAGCTCCGCGACGGCCCGGACCAGGGTGCTTTTGCCCGCGAAGCAGAGCCCTTCAACGGCGGTGACGGTGAGCCTGTCGCCGGAACGGGTGAACGTCACGGTGCGCCTGCTGTCCCCGGACCGGCCGGTGCTGGTACGAATAGGTCGTGGTGACAGAAGCGGCGGGTGGGGCGCATGTGACCGATGAGGCCCCGGCGACCGCGGACCTCCCTGTTGTGGCCGCGCGGTTCGGCCTGGGTGAGATCACCGACATACGAGTGATCACCGCCGGGACGATGAACCGCAACTGGCGGGTCACCACGACGCGCGGCGTGTGGGCGGTGAAGCAGGTTCTGGACGTCGATGCGGCCGCGGCCCGCCGCCAGCACCAGGTGACCATCGCGCTTGCCGGACGGGGCCTGCCGGTCCCGCCTGCCTGCACGCTCGCCGGCCATGGCGATGGCGGCCGGGATACGCTGCTGGACCTGCACGGCCGCCGCTACTCGGTGAGCGGCTGGGCTGCCGGTGTGCACCGGGAAGGCGCGACGCTGTCTCCGGCTGAGGCCGGAGATCTCGGCGGACTGCTCGGTGGTCTGCAGGTCGAACTCGGCCGGATCCTGCCGGACGTGCCCGAGACGATGCGCGAGGCCCCCACGGAGGCCGCGACCGCGAAGGACAGCATCGACCGGTACGCGGCGGCAGCCGCTGATCGCACCGACCCGGACGCGTTCGACGCGTTCGTGATCGAGCAGATGGCGGCGCGTCAGGTGCTGCTGGCTCAGGTCGCGCATCTGCGCCCGGACGAGGACGCGCCGGTCGGTCCGTGCGGATGGATCCACGGTGACTTCCAGCACCTGAACGTCCTCTACGGTGCGGACGGGGTCAGTGCAGTCCTGGACTGGGACCGGCTCAAGCCGCGCCCGGTCGCCGCTGAACTCGTCCGATCGGCGACGTTGTTGTTCGCCGGCCCGGACGGGTCGCTGGATCTGGGGCGGGTGGCGGCGTTCGCCGCCGGCTACAGGTCGGCCCGCCCGCTGCCGGACGCGGCGACCGTGGATGCCGTGCAGCGGCTGTGGTGGGAGCGGGTGTGTGACACCTGGCAGCTGCGGCGACGCTACGAGCGGCATGACACCTCCTGTGATCATCTGTTTCGCTCTGCTGAGGCGTTGCTGGCCTGGTGGACCAGCCACCGCGACGCGGTGACCGACGCATTCACCACACGTCGATAAGCGGTTGACCGGCGTCAGCGCACACAAGCGCCAACAGTTCGGTGACCTGCTCTCGGCTGCGCCCGGGCCGTAGCCCGCTGGTGACCGCCAGCGCACCTCGGCGCAGCCCGCTGCGCCATGCATGTTCCCGGCCCGGCCGTTGCGTCACGACGGCGACCGCGGAGGAGTACGCGATCCCGTGCTCGACGAAGTCGCGCCAGCAGCGGGCTGCCCACCGCCGGGCGCCGGGCAGGCTCCGGCCGGCGAAGAACGCGAAGAAGCTGCCGATCATCTCGGCGTGGAAGTCGTCATCGGCGACTCGGCAGCCGGTGTCCTGCCGGGGTACGGCCGCCAGATCGACCAGGTCGGCGAACCGGCGGCCCAGCCCAGGAAGCCACGTGCCCAGGTCGACGGGATCGACTGGGTACCGGCCGACCGCTCCCCATTTCAGGTGCGCGGCACCCAGCCGGGGATCGGGGCAGTGATACAGGTCGGCGCCGCTGTCGGTGAGGTCCGCTGACAGGTGCAGATGGTCGGAGTACGAACTCTTCCAGTCCGACAGGTCGACGAACCCGCCGGCGTGGTCCAGCGCCTGACGGTCGATCAGGCAGGTGCCGCCGATCAGCTGCACCGGCAGCGGCGCGACGATCCCGGAGTCATCCAGAAGCGGCGGCTGTGTTCCGTACTCGGCGGGCCAGGTGTGAAAGTGGGTGGCGAACTGCGCGCTGGCCGGGTCGAGCCGGCCGATCTGCGCCGTTGGATGCGTCTGCCGGGGTTGCAGCGCCCGGTAGTAGAACGGCACCATCACCGCGGCCGCGCGGCCATCGACGGTGCTGCGGAGCGTGTGCAGGGTGTAGGCCGCGCCGGACACGGTGTATGGGGTGAACACGCAGTCGTCGTCGCCGAACAGCAACCACGGGCTCCCGGCGGCGGCGACCGCCGCGTTCCGAGCCGCCGCGGCCCCCTGGTGGCCGGGCAGCCGCACCGTCCGAATGGGGATTTCGGGCCGGTCGCGGTAGCGGTCCAGGACGGCGGGGGTGTGATCGGTCGAGCCGTCGTCAACGACGACGACCTCGGCCAGCGCGGGCCCGGCCTGGCAGAGCAGGCTTTCCAGCGCCCAGACCAGCGGGTTGTCCCGAGCCTGCGCGCCGTCCGGGTCGAACGGGCACCGGTTGTACGTGGCGAGCACTGCCGACACCGACCTGGCCGGTGCCGCCTGGACTGCCCGGTCGAACCGGGCGTCGGCGGTCAACAGGGGTGGGACAGTGGTGGAACGCACGGCGGTCACCGTTCCGTCTTGCCGTGCGCCAGCTGGTTCCCGGCCAGCGCGGCGCGGGCCAGGTCGGCCAGGCACCACCACGGGCCGGCGCTGGACAGCAGCGCCGCCACGGTCATCGCGGCCACGTCTCGTGGCCGCAGGCGCAGCGGCGTCCCGGACGCCGCTGGTGTGCGGTTCAGGGCGGCTGCTGGGCCGGCGACGTAGGCGCCGATCGCGGCTGCTGCCACCGTGGCGGCGGCAGGCCGGTTGCGGGCCACGACCGGCAGCAGCAGGGTCGCGGCGACGGCGGTGGACTGGCCCAGCCAGAGACAACCCCGGCTCAGGCCCTGAGCTGTCAGCCACGCCCGGGAGCGCGGATCGCCGAGCCCAGCCTCGGCGGCGAGCTTCGCCGCCGCCGGGTACTGCGGGTAGGAGAAGAACCACTGCCGCAGCTGCCGGATCAGGCCGGCGACGTGCAACGGCGAGTCGGCAACCTCCAACAGCGGCAGCACGTCGATCGGCACCCCGGCCGCCGACAGCAGGTAGCCGTAGGCCAGGTCCTCGTTCATCGTCTCGGTCGGCATCGGCAGCTGCTGCCACAGGTCGGCGCGCACGAACAGGCCGTGACCGGTGCAGTGCCCGAGTCTGGGCCACCGGGCCGGTCCCCGTCGGGCCTGCCCGGCTTGGGCGCGCAGCCGTGGAATCTCGCGAGCGAGGCTCCACCGCGATTGCAGCAACCCGGCGCCGTCACACACCATCCCGGCCAGCCCGCCGCGGCGGCGCAGGGTGAGGGTGTGCACCGCTGACTGCTGCACCACCCGGCTGGTGGCCGTCATCGGCGCGAGCGCGGTCAGGGAGTCCGGGTGCGGCCGTGAGTCGGCGTTGTAGATCCCGATCCACACCCGGTCGGCGGCGGCACCCTGCTCGGTGAGCCGACCGAGCTCGCTGGCGACGGCGAGGGCGATCTGGTCGACCATCACTGAGCCCGGATCGGGATGATGGTGGTGCCGGATGGTGCCGCCGCTGTCCCCGGCGATTTTCTCGGCGAGCTCCACCGTTGTCGGGGTCTGCGCGAACTCCTGCTCGACCACGGTCCGGACGTCGATGTCTGCCCGGCCCGACAGGTCGGCGAGCCGACTCAGGATGTCCGGCGGCAGGACGCCGGCGAACCGGGAGGTCACCTGCTGCTGCTGGCGGGCCCGGGCCAGGAATCCGGCGAGCTGCGGCAGCCGCGCTCGTGCTCGCGCCCGGTCGTGATGTTCGCGTTCGGTGGTCGCCAGGACCACGGTCGCCGGTCCCCAGGCCGCGGCGAGCCGGGCGAAGTAGGTGCACGTCTGCGCGATCGTGGTCTGTTCTCGCAGCATCGGCAGGATCAGCAGCACATGCGGCCGCTCGGCCGCTGGGTTGCCGAGGGCGCGGTCTGGGGTGGGCCGGTGGCGTGTCAGCCATCGCACCGTCCTGGCGGCGGCCAGTGTGCCGCCGACGCCGCGCATGGCGACGGCTCCGGCAGCGGCCCAGCACACGGCCGCGGTCATGCTGCGGGCGGTCACGGCAGCGCTCCCAGCCGCAGCACGTCGAACGCCTCCCGGAACCCGCCGGTCGTGGTCACCCCACGCCAGGCCGACAGGGCCGTTCCGCCGGTGCCGACCTGGCTGGACTGGCCGGCGCCCTTGACCGCCGGCGACTGACTCTCGTAGCAGGTCAACGCCGTGATCTTGCGGTCGGTGTAGGGGGTCACGTCGCGGAGGAATGCCGGTGACCGGATCGGCTGCCACACCTCGTACCCGAGGACCGTGGGCACCCAGTGCGCCGGTCCGCAGTTGCCGAAGTTGCTGCTGCCGGACATGCCGGCGGCTCGCCACGCGAGTGCGAACGCCGCCTCATGGTCGAACGCTCCGTCGTGCGGGTGCGGCACGTACAGCAGCTCCGGTCGGCTGGCCCGCAGCTCGGTCAGCACCGTCATGAACTGCTCCACGTCGTAGGGGTCGATTCCCCCGTCGGGCAGCCGCAGGAACCGGACCCGATCGGCCGGGACACCGACGGCTGCGGCCGCGGCGACCGCCTCTCGGTTGCGGCGTCCCCGCAGTGCCTCCGGGTCGCTGTCACTACCGCCGCGCTCGCCGTCGGTGATGTGCGCGATCGTCACCTCGTCGCCGGCGTCGGTGTGATGCGCCAGGGAACCACCGGCGCCGATGATCTCGTCGTTGGGATGGGTGGCCAGGATCAGAACTCGTATCAACGAATGTCCTTTCCGGAACAGCGACGAATCGTTGGGGTCGGCTTGCTGCGGCAGCACCAGGCCGGCCGGAGACGTCGCAGCGGTAGCGGTCAGCGCAGGGAGTCGGCCCGGTGCGAGGCTGCGGTGATCAGCGCCGGAAGCTCCGGCGGGCAAGGTGTGTCGGCAATCTTCGTCACCGGAACCCAGCTGACCTCGCTGACCTCGCCGGCCTGAGCGACCAGTTCACTCAGGCCGTTGACCGGCTCGCACACATACACGAGGTCGATGTGCCGGTGGTCGCCGAACCGGTCGTCGCGGACCGGCATCTCGATGACCGTGAACGGCACCGGATGAGATGTAACTGCCGGATGGGTGAAGCTGGCCGGCGCGACGGCGCGCACCCGCAGGCCGGTCTCCTCCCGGGTTTCCCGGACTGCCGCGGCCGCCGGTTCCTCGCCGTCCTCGAGATGTCCGCCCGGGTAGAGCCAGAGCCCGGACCCGAGGTGCCGGACCAGCAGCACTCGGCCGGCGCCGTCGAAGACGACCGCTGACGCGGTCAGGTGCCGGACGGTCACGGCCGCTGGCCGAGTCGGGTGATCGCCGCGGCCGTCCAGCCGATCGCGTCGCGGGTCAGATCCGGATGGGCGGGCAGCTGCACCGTGCGCGCAGCGAGTGCTTCCGCGTTCGGGCACGTCGTGGCGTACGGGTGGAACAGCGGCTGTTCATACAGCGGCCGGTATCCGAATCGGATGCTGTCCGGCGGCAGGCCCGCCTCGGCGAACCCGGCCGCGATCCGGGTGGCGTGGCCGGGTTCGGCGAGCAGCACCATCGAGTAGTAGTTCGGTGCCGCGCCGTCCGGGATCGGCAGCTCGGACAGCGGTCCGCCATCGGGCAGCGCTGCCCGCAGCGTCCCGGCGATCGAGGCCCGGTCCTGCAACTGGCTGGTCAGTGCTGCGAGGCGGCGCAGACCGATCGCGGCCAGCGGCGCCGCGAGTTTGTAGTTGACGCCGTGGCCGCCGCGCAGATGCCCGAGATGGGTGTAGAAGTCGATCTTCTCGCCGAGTTCGGCATCGTCGGTGACGACGAAACCGCCCTCACCGGTAGCCAGCAGCTTGCGTTCGTGGGTGGAGAAGCACCCGGCGGTGCCGAACGTGCCCGCGTACCCGCCGCCGGGCAGCCGGGTGCCGTGCGCCTGGCACGCGTCCTCGATCAGCGCGATGCCCTCCCGGTCGAGGACCTGTTTCGCGGGCCGGTCGTCGACGGGATAGCCCCACAGCGGCAGGCTGATCGCGGCGACCGTCCGGCCGGTGATCTTCGCCGCGACGTCGTCGGGAGCGAGCGCGAGCCCGTCCGGGACGACGTCAACGATCACCGGAGTCGCGCCGCACGTCAGCACTGGTAGCGCTGTCGGTAGCGGCGCTGTCGCCGGCAGGAGCACCTCGGTGCCCGGGCCCGCGCCGGCCGCGACGAGGGTCGCGTGCAGTGCTGAACTGCCGGAGTTCACCGCGATGACGCGCCGGACCCCGAACCAACCAGCCAGGGCCTGCTCGTAGGCGGCGACGATCTCGGCGCCCCCGGAGAGCCGTCCGGAGCCGAGGACTTCACCGAGCGCGTCCAGCTCACCGGTCGGAGCGGGGAAGAACCGGTCGGGTACCGGTCGCGTGGCATCGAATCGGGCAGCCGTGACCGGGTTACTGGTGGTCATAGGTGAGCACCACCTTCACCGCGTCCTCGGGCCGGGTCAGCAGCAACGCGTACGCATCGGCGGCCTCAGTGAACGGGAACCGATGGGTGATCAGCCCATCGGTACTGATCAGCCCGTCGACGATCTGCTGACGGGCTGCCGCGTCCAGCCGGGCCTTGTCCCAGCGCGGGTGCAACCGGTGCGGGCAGCCGTTCACCGTCATCGACGAGCGCAGGACGATCCGGTTGCGGTGGTACTCCTCGCCGAGCCGCAGACCGTCCTGGCTGCCGTGGTAGGACGCGACGGTGGTCACCGTCGCTCCGACGCGCACGCACCGGATCGCCTCCTGCAGTCCGGCGTAGGCGCCGGTGGCCTCGATCGCAGCGTCCGCGCCGGCGCTGCCGACCAGACCGCGGACCTGGCTGGCGACGTCGCCGTCCCCGGCCAGGACGGTGGTGATACCGAAGCGTTGCGCGGCCTCGCAGCGCAGCGGGTGCCGGTCGACGCCGATGACGGTGGCGCCGTTGAGTCGGGCCTGCTGGGCCGCGAGCAGCCCGACGACGCCGAGCCCCATCACCACGACCGTGTCCCCGACGACCAGTTCGGTGTCGTGGACGGCGCCGAGCGAGACCCTGGCGAGGATGGAGAACACCGCCTGCTCGGGGGTGACGTGTTCGGGCAGCACGGCCGCAGCCGCCTCCGTGCCGTCCAGGACGTGCCATTCGGCGTGGGGGCGGTCGGCGATGATCAGGTCGCCGGGCCGGACGCCGGTCACCTCGTCGCCGCAGTCGATGACCCGGGCGATGCTTTCGTAGCCCGGGGCGACGGGGTACTGCCGGCCAGGGCCGGGCAGGTAGATGCGCGAGGCCGTCTCCCAGGTGCGGTGCAGGGCGGGTGCTTCGCCTCGCAGCCAGCCGATCTCGGTGCCGCCGCTGATCGCGGACAGCACCGTCGCGGCCAGAACCTCCCGAGGGCCGGGTTGCGGCAGCGGGCTCTGGGTCAGCTCGATCCGGCCCGGCCCGGTGATCGTCACATGACGATTGACCGTTGCGGTCGTGCGGCGGGCCAACTGTGTGGCGGGACTGCTCAAGGCTCCTCCTGGTGAGGGTTCCGTCCGGACATCGACGGTTCGTTGTACGTCGATATAACGAACAGTGCCTTGCGGGTAACCTTCAGTGAAGGGCCGCGATGGCCTACCCGTGATCCGGCCACCGGCGGGGCGGGCCATGTCGGCACACCCCACGCTGCTGGCGATCTTGGGTATGTCACAGCGGCATACGTCGATGCCAAAACATCGCCTGACGCCTGATCTGATCAGCACGCGCAGGCCTCACTGACAGCAGACCCGCGTAAAGTTGTAAGGACGGAACCCGGAAGGAGGCCACGTACATGATCGGAGAACAGATCGCTGTTCTCCGGCGCGCACGCGGCATGACCCAGGACCAGCTGGCCGAAACGGCCGGCGTGTCAGTCGACGTGATCCGCCGGCTCGAACAGGGAGTACGCCACTCCGCCCGGATGAACACCCTGTCGAAGATCGCCAACGCGCTGGCCTGCGAGATGTCGGTGATCATCGTCCCGCGCACCACGTTCGCACCGGAACCCGACCGCGGCATCCCCGCCATCCGCGAGGCGATCACCCGATCAACCGTCGACCGTCTCGGCGGTCTGGCTGATACCGACGCCGATATCGACCTTCCACGCCTCAGCGCCGCCGTTGACAGCGCCTGGCAGATCTGGCAGCGCGGCGACTACAGCATCCTCGGTCGCCTCCTGCCCGACCTTATCGCCGAGGCCCGACACGCCAGCGAGGAAACCAGCGGGCAGGACAATGAACTTGCCCAGTCGCTCCTAGCCACCGTGTTCGAACTCGCCGCTGGCGTCACCGTCATGCTGGGCAATGAAGATCTCGCCTGGCTCAGCGCCGAGCGTGCCGTCACCGCCTCGGAACAATGCTCCGACCAGGTAACCCGCGCGTCAGCCGTCTACTGGGCGGCGTGGATCTTGCGTAGACAAGGGCGCTACCGCGAAAGTCTCGCCGCCGCGACCCGCGCCGCGGAAACACATGAGCCCCTCCTGACCCGCGCTACCCCTGAAGAACTCACCGTATGGGGCGGCCTGCTGGTCAACGCTGCCGGAGCCGCCGCCCGCAACGATCAACCCACGAAAGCAGACGAACTGCTGACCGTGGCCCGCAGCGCCGCCGTACGCCTCCAACGTGACCGCGTCGACCGGTGGAGCGTTTTTGGGCCCCGCCTCGTTGCTCAGAGCTTCGTCGTCAACGCCACAGAACTCGGCGATTTCGAAGGTGCGGTCGAACGTTCTGCCCACCTCGACGAAACGGGCAGCAGAGTCCCTCCCACTTGGGAGGCTCGCTATCTGCTGGCGCTGGCCCAAGCCCAAACCGAGCTTGGACGCGATGCCGCCGCTGTGACATCGCTATCTCAAGCGCGGGCGGTAACCCCGGAATGGATCCGGTATCACCGTCTCGCCCGAGATCTCACGCTCGAACTCCGGGGAAGGATCGGCCCGGGTCGGCATCCAGACCTCGACGCTTTGACCGCGCACCTCCAGATCACAGCCTGACGCCACCGACCTATATCTCGTCCACGACCACGAAGGTGGTGGCACGCATCGCCGGATCGGCCGTGTATAGGTCAGTCATGTGCGGCTCCTGCGGCCTGTGCCCGCTGTGGAAGCGGTGCGTCTGTGGACTGGCTTGCACCGTGGGTACGCCAGGGCAGCAGCGCGGCGGACGTGAGGATCGCGACCGCGGCGACGGCGATTGCGGTGCGGGCGGAGGTCGCTGAGGCCAGGACGCCGCCGACGGCGATGCAGATCGGTTGGGCGGTCTTGGAGCTGATGGACCAGGCAGTGGCGACACGGGTCATATGGGTGTCGGCGGTGGCGTGCATGCGGTAGGTGGTGAAGGTCGGGTTGAATACGCCGGCGCACAACAGCAGCAGCGTGTCCGCCGCGATGATCAGTATAAGACCGGTAGTGCCGGTCGGAGCGACAGGCACCGCACCGAGCCACAGCGTCCGCGCGACCCCGAACACCAGCAGCACGGTGCGCGGCCGCCAGCGGAGGCGGCGGGTCAGCGGGCTCACCATCAGGGAGCCGATGATCCCACCGAGGCCGGGGATGCCGAGGGCGAGGCCGTACTGCCATGGTGCGAACCCGAGGTCGCGGAGCATCAGCACGGTGATCAGCGGCGACGCGGCCATGAGGCAGCCGCCGAAGATCATCGCGTTCCAGAAGAGCAGGCTCAGGTCGCGGTGGGCGGCGATGTACCGCCACCCGCCGGTGAGTTCGTGCAACCAGCGCCGCTGGGCTGCCGGCGGTGGCGGGGCGGGTTCGCGACTGCGGAGCTGGCGAATGCCGAGCGCGGAGAGGAGGAACGTGGCGGCGTTGACGGTGACGGCGGCGGTCGCGCCGAGCCACGACACCAGCAGCCCACCGACCGGCGGGCCGATCGTGGTGGCCGACCAGAGGCTGGTCTCGAACCTGCTGTTCGCCTGGGCCCGGTACGGTTCGGGGACGAGGCGTTTGAGGTTGGCGCCGCTGGCCGCGGCGAACACGATCGCGCCGCCGGTCTGCACCGCAGCGACGACACACAGCTGGGTGTAGGTGAGCGCGCCGAGCCACGCCGCGACCGGGACGCTGCCCAGGACAGCGAACCGGACCAGGTCAGCGGCGATCATGACGGGGCGTTTGCGGTGGACTTCGATCCACGGCGCGAGCGGCACCGCCACGGCCGCGCTGGCTATCCCGGCTACTACCGCGAGGATCGACACCTGCCATGCGGAGGCGCCCAGGACCAGGACCGCAATCAGCGGCAACGCCCCGACGCCGACCGCGCTACCGAGCTCGCTGATCGAGTACGCCGCCCACAGCCGGCGCAGATCACCACGCCAGCCCACCGGCTCCTGCACCGTCAATCCGGGCACATTGGCGACGAGCCCGGCTGTGCAAGGGCGCTGCTGCGCTGGTTCGCATTCGCTCGACGGTGCACGTGGGTCCGGCTCGGCCGCGGTCCCTGGGCCGTGCTCAGCCCGCTCAACGGCCATCGGGGCCGCTGCCGGTAGCTGCGGCTGGGCCGCCGAGACGGGCGATGAGCTGGTTGGCCTGGCGGCGGCTGGTCAACTCGATCAGGACGGCGTGGACGCCGTGCTCGGCCATGCAGGCACGGACTCTCGGCGCGTGCCGACGCCGGAAGCCTATGACGTACCGCAGGAACGCGACGGTGATGCGGTCGTGCACACCGTCCGGGTGTTGGCCGCCGCGGTAGCGCAGCCGGCGCCGGGCGATGCCCCACAGGCACACCAGCGGCGGCAGGTCCAGGAAGATGATCGTGTCCGCGGCGGCGAACCGGACCGGCATGCTCGCCGTGGAGTTCCCGTCGATGATCCACGCCGGGCCCGTCACGACGGCGCGTTGCGCGGCGACGAACTCGGCCTCCGGCACCGTGTTCCAGCCGGCGTCGTAGCGCAGCGCGTCGAGATGGGTGACCGGCAGACCGAGCAGGCCACCGAGCTGGTTAGCCAGGACCGTCTTGCCGGCGCCGCCCGCTCCGACGATCGCGATCCGCCGCACGTCAACCCGCCCCGCCCACACCCATGCGCAAATCCGGTACCGGGTCTTCGGGCCAGTCCATCGCCGCGTACGGGCGTCGCGACCGGTACAGCTCGACGCCGATCGCGGCGTAGCGCAGCAGCGGAGACGGCAGCGCGTCCAACGGCGCCCACCGCAGCTCGGCGCACTTGGCCGGTTCAGCAATAAACGGCACGCCGTGCACAGCCGGGCTGGCCTCGAGGTGGAAGTACACGCCGATGCGCGGCGTTGCGTCCGGCGGGTACCAGTGCGTCATCGCCACGACCTGCAGCAAGTGCGGCGGCAGCCGCAGCCCGGTCTCCTCCAACGCCTCCCGCGCCATGCCGTGTTCAAGGGGCTCGTCTGGCTCCAGCTTGCCGGACGGCGTGTCCCAGTGACCGGCGGCGAAGCCGCCCTGCCGCAACCCGACCAGCAGGTCCGGGCCATGGGTGTAGAGCAGCAGCAGATCCACCGGCACCGTGTACGGCACGACCCTGCCAGCGGTGCCGAAGCGGCGCCGTCTACCCGACATCGACGACTCCTGTCGCGGTCGTGGTCCGCAGCCGTCCGAGTTTGGTGAGGAACCGAGCCAGCTGCGGGTCCGTACATTCGGCCGGCCAGGCGATGACCTCGGCGCGTGGGTACCAGCCCCAGCCGGTGAACTCACCCGGATCGGGCGTGATCGGCTCCCCGGCATCCAACATCAACGGGAACCACAACGTCACATCACTGTGGACGTGCGGGCCGACGGTCTGCGTGACCGTAAGGAACAGCGGCTGCCCGGCCGGGCACAGCGGGTGTGGACGGGCGACAGTCTGGAGTTCTTCGTCGGCTTCGCGGATGACGGTGGTCCACGGCCCTTCCCGGGGCTCGACGTGACCGCCCGGTGGAAGCCTGCGCCGGGCTTTGCGGTGATCGACGAGGAACACCCGGTCGGTGGGCTCGTGGTAGGGCGGGAAGTAGGTGACGAGGTGCTTCGGTGGCACGTCCGGCGGCACCCGCCGGTACAGGTCGGCGCCAGCATCGATCCAGGCGAGGACGTCGGCGCGGTCGGCGGCTTCGCGGTCGTCGAACGGCACCAGTGCAGCGATCATCGCTCGCAGCGCGGCACGATCGTCCAGCACGATGGTCATGCGTCGGCTCCAGCTGTGCGGTCGGGTTGCGGCGTCTGTGCGGTGGTGGGGAGGTCGAGCTGGAAGACGGCGCGGTCCCGACCCGGACCTTTGAAGCTCGAGATCACGTGGACACCGTCGACGGTGGCGTCGCCGGGCAGGTTGCGGAACCCGAGCTGCTGCCGGGCGGTGAGCGCGACGGTGTTGCCGGGAGCGCAGGTGAGGAACAGCCGCCGGCAGCCCCAGACGTGCGCCTGCGCGGCGATCGACGCCACGAGCGTGGTTGCCACACCGCCTCGGCGATGATCCGGGTGCACAACAGCGTCCTGGACGTACACGTCGGCTGGCTGGTCCTGACTGCGCATCGCGATCACCGCACCGGTCACCGTGCCGTCATCGACGGCGACGGGGCAGGTGGAAGCGAACAGGGCGCTGTAGAGCCAGTAGTCCGAGTGGTCGCGGACGGTGACGTACGGCTCGCCGAGCCGCATCAGGTCCGCGACCTGGTCGATGAGATCCGCGCAGAGCGGCGTGATCAGCATCGGGTGCCTGCCATCGGGTAGGTCCGCATCGTGATGCCGTCGTTGCGGAGGCGCTGCTGGACGCCGGCCGGGGCGTAGGCGGCGACGCCGGCGTCGTTGAGGATCTGCTGGACAGTCGGGTGGGGCTGGACCAGGCCCGGATCGGTGAGGACGACATCGTCGACGTGGTGGCCGCCCGCGGCGACCCGGACCGCGTCGGACCCGGCGCGGAAGACGAACATCACGAACCGGTAGCCACGCCCGTCCGCGGTGGGGCCGGTCATGTCGTACACCCCGCACGCCGTCACGGTGCCGGCCCGCACACCGGCCTCCTCGAACGCCTCCCGCCGTGCCGTGTCGTCCAACGACTCGCCGTCCTCGACCTTCCCGCCCGGCAGGAGCAGCGACCCGGCGTACGGGCCCCGCTGCTGCCGGACAAACATCACCCGACCATCGCCGGTGGTGAAGATCAGCAGCGCCCCGACGATCAACCGCCCCGCCGAATCACCGCTGCTTTCGGAGGCGGCTGACAGCGGAGACGGCACGGTCGATTCTGTCTCCGGGTCAGAGCGCCGCATCGGCCCACCGCACCGTGAGCCGACTGCCGGGCATCCCGAACACGAACCGCCCATGCGCCGCATCGCACACATCGTCCGGCACCGCAGCTGACCCGCTGGCGGGTTCGGTGCCTAGTTCAAGGGTGAGGTGGACGTCGTGGCCGCGGTATCGGCGGTCCCAGTCCACGACGCACGCGGCCATCCGCTCGGCGAGCCCGCCGCCGTCCGTGCTGTGGCCGACCACGACAACCTCGACGCCGGTGCCGCCGTCGACCGGATCGAGCACCGTGGCGTACGCCAGCGCCGCCCGGCCGGTGGTCGCCATCAGCCACACCCCGTACGGCGCGACGACCACGCCGGTGTCCCGGGTCGCCCGGTCCGCGTGCAGCTCACTCAGCCCGCCCGGCAGCGCGCAGGCCAGCCACAACCACAGCCATTCCAGGGATTCGCTGCCCCCGAACCGGACCCCGGTGCGGATCTGGACCCGCGGCCGGTCGAGGACCCCGGCTAGCGCGGCGGCGTCGATGTGCTGTTCCTGGTAGACGCCGAGACGGACCTGACCGTCGCCGGTCAGGTCGATGCTGCTGTACGGGTCATCGGCGGCGCCGCCGCGCAACGGCATGAACCCGCACAGCTGATGATCGACGCTCACCCACCGGCCGGCCGTGCCGCGCTCGTACACCACGGACCGGGTCATCCGGCCCCGGATCCGCTGCGGCACGACCAGCCGCCCACCGGCGGCGACCTGGTCCAGCCACGCCTGCGGCACCCGCCACGCGCCGACCGTTGCGATCACCACGTCGAACGGCGCCCCGGACGGGTCGCCAAGCGCGCCGTCACCACACACCACCCGCACCGATCCGTACCCAGCCGCAGCGAGATTCGCCGCAGCTGCCTCGACGAGGTCGGCATCGACGTCAACGGTCGTGACCTGCCCATCAGGGCCGGCCAACTCGGCGAGCAACCCGGCGTTGTACCCGGTCCCGGCGCCGATCTCCAGCACCCGATGCCCGGCCCGCACGTCGGCCTGCTGTAACATCATCGCCACGATTCGCGGCTGCGACGCCGCACTGATCGGCCGCCCATCCTCGGCGAGCTTCGTGTGCACCACGTCGTTGGCATACGCCTGCTGCAGCGGCACGCCGGGCACGAACACATGCCGCGGCACCGTCTCCAGCGCCGCCATCACCCGCGGGTCGCTCGGCCACCCGGCGTCGATCAACGACCTGACCAGCGCATGCCGTAACCGCGCTGGCTCATCCGCACCGTCAACGTCGGCGGTCACCGCCCGACCACCTCGATCACCTCGAGCAGATCGGCAGCGGTCACCGACGCGAGCGCCTCGACCAGCACTTGAGTGTGTTCCTCACCTGCACCGGCGATACCGGCTTCGCGCAACGCGGCGGCCAGGGCTGTCGCCGGGACGCCGCGCTGCAGTCCGACGGTGACTGCCGTCGCGAGTGCATCCGCGAACCCGGACACCGCCGAACCGTGCACCCCCACCCGCAGCTGTATCGAGTACGGGGTGCCGTCATGGCCGTGCCCGACGGTCAGCACGCCGGGCTCGCCGCCGATCGTGAGGTCCACGGTGCTGCCGTTGACCCGGCGTGTGCGGGGCCGCGGTACCGTCAACTCACCCAATGATCCACCCCGCTCAATCGATGCCAGCCGCCAAGAACCGGCGACCGTCGGTAGGTTATGCCGCGACGAGCCGTCACGGGGGCGCACACGCCAACCTGGATCGAACGTGTGTGCGACACGCCGAGCGTGCGCGGCGACACGCCGTTGCCCCGCCCGAGCCGGCGACCGCGACAGCCGGACGCCGATACGCGGCCCTGGGCCGTAGTGGCCTCGGCGGTGCCATTGATATGCCGCATGGCCGGTCATGACGGTTGCGGTCCACGCGTGGGCGACGTTGATGCGGTCGGTTCGAACGCGTGACCGCCGACCCAGACGGCCACCGACACGATGACGCCGCCGCCGGCCGCGAGCAGCGGCAGGCTGTTGAGGTGGCCCGCTGCGACGGTCAGCGATCCGAGGGCGGAGCCGGCGACGACGCCGACCTGGAAGGCGATGCCGGACACGGCGTTGACGGTTTCGGTGTGCGCTTTAGCGCCGTGCCGGAGCGCGATGAGGGACGTGAGCACGGCTAGGGCGGCGAACGATGCACCCCACGCCACTACGAACACCACGCCGATTGCCGTCCGGAGCGTCGGCTGGGGCAGCGTCGGTGTGAGCCAGATGCCGATCAGCGCGAGCGTGAACGCGGCGACGGCGGCTGCGGTCCCGGCACGGGGACGCCGGTCGACGAACCGGCCGGCGACCGAGCTCGCCGCGACTGCCGCGGCACCATACCCGAGCAGCAGCACGGCGAGACCGGTGTCGCGGACATGCAGGCGTCCGGCGACGTACGGGGCGAGGAAGGTGAACGCGACGAAGTGCGCGGCCGAGACCGTCAACGTGGCGGCAAGCACCGTTGCGAGACCTGGGCGTCGCACCACCGCGAACAGACCGGGCCCCGCCTGCAGCCGTTCGTGCCCCGGCACCGCCGGGAGCAGTCGTGTCGCTGCCCCGGCGAGCAGAAGCGCCGTAGCGGCGATCACGGCGAGCGCGGTGCGCCATCCGACGAGCTGGCCGAGATAGGTGGCGAGTGGGGTCCCAGCGACGAGCGCGGTGGCGCTGCCGACCATGACCCGCGCGCCGGCCTTCCCCTGTGCGCCGGGGTCGGCGAGGCGGATCGCGGTGGGGACGGCGACGGCGAAGAGCAGGCCGTGGCCGAGCGCGGCGACCGCCCGCGCGGCGGTGAACACCGCGACGTGCCCGGCCGCTGCGGCGGCCAGGTGCCCGGCCGCGAACACGAGCAGGCTGGTCAGCAGGACCGGGCGCCGGTCCACGCGCGCTGTCCAGTGCGCCAGCGGCACCGACGACAGCCCGGCGATCAACGCGTACCCGCCGATCGCGAGCCCGACCTGGTCATCGGTGGTGTGTAGCCCGACGGCGATCTCACGGATCAGCCCGACGGGTGTCGTCTCACCGGTCACGACCAGGAACGCCATGACGGCGAGCACTGCGACCGCCCGCCGGGACGCGGCGGGATCGGCCGGGCGTGGCGACGCGACCGGCGCGGCAATGCTGGGGTCCACGACGGCTACCGGGGTTCGCCGGCGGGCGGTGCTGCCTCGAGGTATCCGGCGGCCTGCATCGTGAACAGTTCGGCGTACCGGCCGCCGGTGGTGGTGGTGGTGAGGGTGTCGTGGGTGCCGTGTTCGACGATGCGGCCGTGGTGCAGGACGTAGATGTGGTCGGCGTGGCGGACGTTGGCGAGCCGGTGGGTGATCAGGATGGTGGTGTGGGTGCCCTGCCGGTCGCGGATCGCCTGGAACAGGGCGTCCTCGGCGCGTGGGTCGAGGGCGGAGGACGGTTCGTCCATGATGAGCAGGTCGGCGGTGCGCAGGAACCCGCGGGCGGCGGTGATGCGCTGCCATTGGCCGCCGGAGAGGTCCTGGCCGTTGGCGAAGGTGCGGTCCAGGAGGGTTTCGTAGCCGTGTGGCAGCTCGATGATCATGTCGTGGGCGGCGGCTCTGGCGGCGGCGGTTTCGATGCGCTGCTGGTCGGGTTCGGCGTCGCTGTCGCCGATGGCGATGTTCGTGGCGGCAGTGAACGGGAACTTGTGGTAGTCCTGCGTCACCACAGCGATCCGGGCCCGCAGCGTGGCGGGGTTCCACGCGTCGAACGGCTCGCCGTTCCAGCTGATGGTGCCTGCGTCCGGCAGGCGGAGCGCGGCGATCATCGCGGCGAGTGAAGACTTGCCGGAGCCGTTCTCGCCGACGAACGCGACGGTCTGCCCGGCGTGGATGGTGAGGGTGACGTCGTCGACGGCCGGAGTGTCCCGGTCCGGGTACGCGAACGTGACCGCCTGTACGTCGAGGCGGCGCAAGGTAGCAGCGGCGGGCCTGACGTCCACCTCACTGTCGTTGCTTGCGGCGGATACGGCGGTGTCGCCGTGGGTGGGGAGATAGTGGGCGGCGCGGGTCATGAAGCCGGTGTAGTCGCTGAAGTGCTGCCCATCGGTGTAGATGCGGTCCATCTGCAGGGTGACCGTGGTCAGCGAGCGTTGTGCGGTCTGGACCGCGATGACGCAGGTCGCGGCTGCGGCGATCGGGATGCGTCCGTCGAGGAGGAGCAGGCCGAGGAGGGTGTAGACGCCGGCGGTGGCGATGCCGCCGATCGCGGAGCCGACGGATGTGGTGGTGGTGACCTTGCGGGCCAGGGTGAGCTGGATGTCGGTCTCAGCACCCATGACCCGGTCGTACTGGTCGAGCAGGAACCGGCGCAGCCCGTAGGAGCGCAGCTCGGCGGCGGAGTCCCGTTCGGCCATCAGCCGGTGCAGCAGCCACAGCCGGCGCCGGCGCACCGATCCGGCGATGAACGTCTGGTACCGCTGGTGCCCGGCCCGCAGCGACGCCCACGCATTCGGCAGGGTCGCGACCAGCAGCGCCAGGAGCAGCAGCGGATGGATGATGATCACCGCGGCGGCGACGGCGAGGAGCCCGGCAAGCCCGGCGAGGAGGTTCATCACGCCCTGCACGAGACCGACGGCGGAGTCGGTGCCGCGGGAGGCGCGTTCCATGTCGTCGGCGAACGCGTCGGCGTCGAATGCATCCAGGCGCACCGCCGTGGTCACCTCGAACAGCGCCCGTTCCACCTCCCGGTCCACCCGCGGCGTGAGGCCGTTCTGGGCGTAGCCGCTGGCGATGCCGAGCCCAGCCCGCAACCCCGTCACCACCGCCAGTACGGCGAGCGCCGGCAACGCGGCGGTGACCCGCTGCGGGGTCGGCCCGGCCGCGAACAGTTCGACCAGCACCCGGCGGGTCGCGAGCAGCCCGAACGCCGCCAGCACCCCGGCGCCGAGCGTCGCCACGCCGACGAGGATGGTTCGGCCGCGGTCGGCGCGCCAGCTCAACCGGACTGCCGCGGCGAGCAGCCGCGGCAGCTCCGCGAACACGGCGAACATGCCCACCTGAGCTCGGGTCCGCGCGCCGCTCTCCCACCACATCGCCCGCAGCTCCGGCAACACCGACTCCACCGCCGGCATCCCGCCTTGGGACGGGACCTTCCGATCCTGCTCGGTGCTGATGGCGTCCTGCGTGCTCGGAGCGCTCACGGTGCCGTCCCTCTCCTCTGCTGTGGTGTTCAGGTGGTGCGCGATGGGGCTGGTGGGGCAGTTGCTAGTGCGAGCCGGCTCGGAAGCGGGTCCGCCGGGTGCTCGCCAGGTCGGGTGGTGTGCTGAACGGCCTCGTCCGATGTGGGACGTGTGGCGTGGTCCTTGTCCTGTCCTCCGCGAGGTTTGCCAGGTCGTGGAGCAGCGGTGGCTGGGAACCGAGCGCTGGTGCGACGGCGTAGCTGGTGTTGTTGCCTCGGCTTGATTCAGCGCGACGTATCCGGGACGGGGCATCCGCGCGGGCACCGCCTCTATCTGTCGGCAATGACTGACCAGCCTCCGAACCTGATGCCACGCCACGTCCGTGGCGCTGCAGGTGCGAACGCCCTCGGAGGTCTCGGTCGTGGCGAGCGTAGCCAGGTGGTCGCTGGCGGGGATCGTGGTCGCGGTGGACCTACCGGCAAGAGCGATTTCCTGTCGCGGGGGCTTGACAGGACCGGCTGCGCTGCGGGCATGGCAGTGCTCGTGCCTACCGCAGGTCGAGGTCTTCCAGGGTGAGCGCGGCGCGCTGCATCGGGGGTGTGATGTTGCCGGTGACGAGGCCGGTGGGGGTGGGGACCTGGTGGTTGAGGCGGATGAGGTCGCGCCAGGTGAGGACCTGCTGCCAGGCGTCGGTGACGCCACGGCAGCGGCGTTGCTGCAGGCGGGGGCTGTCGCGGAGCTGGTCGAGGTGGATGCCGTCGGCGAGGAGGTCGGCGGCGGTTGTCGGGCCGATGCCGCGGACGCCGGGGATGTTGTCGGTCGGGTCGCCGGTCAGGGCGCGGAAGTCCGGCCACTGCCGGGCCAGGACGCGGTGCCGGGCGACGATGTCGGCCGGGGTGATCCGTCGCCGTGCGGGGTTGAGGACGGTGACGGTGTCGGTGACGAGCTGGAACAGGTCCCGGTCGCCGGAGTAGCACACGACGGTCCGGCCGGCCGTGGCGGCGGCGCTGCTGAGGGTGGCGATCACGTCGTCGCCTTCATGATCGTCGAGCTCGACCCAGGCGATTCCGGCGGCGGCGAGGCAGGCTTTGACCATGGGCAGGCACTGGATGGGCGTGTGGTCCGCGCTGGCTCGGCCGCTCTTGTACCCGGTGTCCTGGTCCTGCCGGACGGCGGTGGCGTTCTCGCCGTCGAACACGACCACGATCTCGTGCTCGGGCGCTGCCTCCAGGTGGGTCTTGCGCAGGATGGCGAGGAACCCGAACACGCCGGTGAGGTCGCGGGTGCCGTCCCGGGAGGTGACGCGCCGGTCGGTGAACCCCCACCACGATCGGTACAGCAGATGATGACCATCAACAATGAGCAATGGTGTCACGGCGTCCTCCCGGAAGGCATGGCAGTTCACTGCCTGTGACCGGGGCTAGCGGGTGCCCGCATCGCCGAGGACGATGCTGACCTGCCGAGTCTAGACACTGCGCTGTGGCGGCGCTGCGAACAGCCGGCCGAGCGTGTCGCCGCAGGTTGCGGACGGTGGGTAGATGCGTGGCCGCCTGTTCCTCCAACGCCAAGCAGCGGCCCACAGTCCTGAACGATCTGGTCACCAGGCGCCGAACGGCGCCGGTCTGGCGCCCGGCAAAGATCATCTATTGCCAATGACCACACCTGCCGCTGGGACCGGCATCGTGATGTCGCCATCACCGCCGCAGCGGGTACCAGGACTCAGCAGCAGGATCCGGTCGGCGGGGTACGGCACGGGCGGGCTGCCGGTTGACGTCACGACGAGCAGTGGCGTCGCCGCCGTACAGCCCAGGGTGTCGAGTTCTGGGCGCATCGGCATCCGTGCGGTCACGCTGCAGCCGGAGGGCAGGGTCAGCGTGGTGCGGTTCGGGACGGGGGCGACGATGGTGGGCCGTCCTTGCGTCTTGAGGATGAGCCCTTCGCTTTGCAGGACGCGGAGGGCGCGTCGGACGGTGCCGTTCTCGCATTGGTAGGTGTGGCAGAGCCTGTTCTCGCTCGGGATCGCTGTTCCGGGAGGGTATGTCCCGTTGAGGATGTGCGCTCGGAGCTCGTCGGCGATCGGGTCGTATTGGGTCACGGTGTCGTGGTCCGCCTTTGCGGGTCGGGGCGTGTCGTCCTGAGTTGGTGTGGCGGGTTACGACGCGGATTGGGTGTCGGTGTCCGGCTCGTCGGCGGGGACGGGCACGGGAATGTGGGCGATCTCGAGGCGTGTTCCGTCGGGGTCTTCGACGAAGGTGGCGTAGTAGCCGGCGCTGTAGTGGAAGGGCTGGGCGGCGTGGATGATGGTGCCGCCGGCGGTGGCGGCGGCGTGGTGGGCGGCGTCGACGACGTCGCGGTTGTCGACCTGCAGCGCGATGTGTTGCAGGCCGGGGGTGCCGTGCTGGTGTCGGCTGGTGTCGTCGCCTTCGACGCGGTAGACGAGCAGCTCCGGGCCGCCGTCTGCGGTGGCGTAGACGATCAGGCTGTCGTAGGTGTTGTCGCGGTGGTAGCCGAGTGCGCCGAGGACGGCGTCGTAGAAGGTGCCGCTGGTGGTGAGGTCGGCGGCGGTGACGGCGACGTGGTGGACGGTGACGGTCATGGCGAACTCCTGATTGGTTGCTGGGTCAGGTGGTGGTGTAGCCGTGGGGTTCAACGAGCGTGCGGAGGCGGGTCATAGCGGCGGCCGGGGTGTGGGCGGCGATGCCGATGGAGAGGCCGGCGTCGGGTCGGTAGACTTGGTCGTCGAGGTCGGCAGCGTTGAGGTGCCAGCCGATCACGTCGTCGGCCGTGCGCAGGGCGTCGGCGAGGTGCTGTTGGGCGCCGAGGGTGATGGAGTCGCGGCGGTCGTCGGTGAGGTAGCAGCAGGCGATGCATGCCGCCTGGTGGCGGCCGGTGCGGCTGTTGACGGTGCTGGGTGGGACTGGGCGGCCGATGCTGGCGGCGAGGTGGATCAGGCGTGGGTCGACGCCTGTGGTGGCGTGGACGGCGTGCGAGACGAGTCCTGAGCCGGGTCGTACGCCGACGTCCAGGACGTGCCAGACACCCTCGTGGAGCCGGAGTTCGACGTGCAGAACGCCGTCACGCAGCTGCAGGGTGGTGATGACGCCGGTGATTGTCGCCGGGAGTTCGGGCAGGGCGGTGATGATCGCGGACCGGACGGGCGGGGTGATCATCACCTGGTCGACGAACGGATCGGCAGCGGTCGCGGTGCATTTCTCGTGGACGACGGCATGGGTGGGTGTGCCGGCGCAGACGATGACGTCGACGCTGATCTCCAGGGCGTCGTCGCCGCCGAGGTAGGCGGCGGCGATGGTGGGGATGCTGGTGTCGATGTGGCCGAGTTCGCGGAGCCGCTGGTAGACGGCGAGGTTGTCGGTGATGCTGCGGTGGGGTTGGTAGCGGTAGACGCCGCGGGAGCCAGCGCCGGTGGCGGGTTTGAGGATCGGCGCAGGCCCAAACCGGTCGAGGGCGGCGGTGAGCAGGTCGATGCTGAGCGGGCCGGGTATGCACGGTGCGGTCGCTACTCCGTGGGCGGTGAGGGCGGCGTAGAGGGCGGCTTTGTCGGTGACGAGGCGCCGCGCAGCGGCAAGGGGGAAGTCGTGGTTGAGGGCGGTCAGGGCGGTGGTCCACCAGTCGTCGAAGCCGACGACGCCGGCGAGAGGCTGCCCGCGGTGGGTGGCGAGTCGGCCGAGGATCGGTGGCAGGAGCGCGGGGCGGCCGGTGTCGGCGGCGACGAGCAGGTCGAGCGGCACCTGACGCAGGACGGTGCCGGCGTGCAGGAGTTCGGTCATGGTGGCCGTGTCCGGGCTGATCCCGCCGTAGACGGCGTACACCTGGACGGCTGTGCCGGGGCGGGGTCCGGTCATGTCGAGCGCGGTCTGGGCCATGTCGAGCCTTCCGGGTGCGGGCGGTGCTGGACGGTACGGTCAGTGGGTGGTGCAGCAGCGTGAAGCGCAGTCGACGGCGTCGCCACGGCCGCTGCTGCCGGGCGGTGAGGTGCCGACCGATGCGGCGGTGGCGTTGGCCGCAGCGGTGCGGGCGGGGCTTCGTGGGCACGCCGATGCGGGGTATGTGGCCGGGACGGTCGCGGCGCGGAGTCCGGGCAAGCCGGTGCTTGGGGTGCGGATTCCGCTGCTGCGGGGTGCGGTCCGGACCGGGCTGCGGGCGGTGACGCCGCGGCGGGGCCGGGCGGATGCGGTGCTGGTGCGGCAGGCGGCGACGCTGTTGTGGCATGGCGAGACGCATGAGGAGGAGCTGGCGGCGTGCATGCTGCTGCGGTTGGCGGAGGTCGCGCCGACCGGGCAGATGCTGGCGGGCTGGGCGCCGCTGCTGGACAACTGGCTGTCCGTCGACGAGCTCGGCGGGGTCCTCGGCGCCGCCATCCACACCGGTGTGCTGATGGTCGGTGAGGTGGTGTGGTTGGCTGGGTCGGTGTCGGTGTGGCAGCGGCGGCTGTTCCTGGTCGCGTTGATCACCCCGATCCGGTTCGGGCTCGATCCCGCCGGCGTGCCGAACCTTGCCGCGGTGCTGCACGACTCGGCGAAACCGGTCCGCAAGGCCGCGGCCTGGCTGATTTCGGCGACGGTCAAGGCCCGCCCGGACGCGGCAGCGCAGTTCCGTGCCTTGTTGCCGCATGGGGAGCCGCTGCCGTTGGTCCGGCTGCTCGGCCCGGGACCGGCCGGTCGGTAGCCGGTCACGCCGGGACCGCCGGGACCGCCGCAGCGGCAGCCGTCGTGCCCTCGCCGACCGGGGCGGCTGGGGTGGCCGGGGCGGTCTGGTCGGCGGGTTGGCCCGCGGGTTCGTTGCCGGGTGCGGGGCGGCGCAGGCCGACGAGGTTCAGCAGCGGGCCGGTGGCGGCAGTGGTGACCAAGGCCATTACCACGAAGACGGTGAAGGTGCGCTCGTCGATGATCCCGGCGGTGCGACCGAGGCTGAGCAGGACCAGCTCGGTCAGGCCGCGGCAGTTGAGCATGACGCCCAGCGCGGTCGCATCCCGCCACCCGTACCCGATCACGCGACCGGCAACGGCACCGGACAACAGTTTGCTGCTCACCGCGACAGCGACGACGAGCCCGGCCAGGGCGAGAGTCGGGCCCGTGAGCAGGCTGAGGTGGGTACGGCTGCCGATCGCGGTGAAGAACAGCGGCAGCAGCAGCCATTCGGTGGCGCCCTGCGCCATGACCGCAACCCGCGTCACGGTCGCGGATCGGACAGGCATGATCAGCCCAGCCAGGAACGCGCCGAAGATCGCGTGCAGGCCGAGCCGTTCAGTGGCGACCGCACAGCCGAGCACCAAGCACAGCAGCAGCGCCGGGCGTACCGGCGACCCGCCGGGGTCGACGGCGAGGACGCGGCGGACGGCGGGACGCAGCAACCACCACATGCCCGCGGCGAAGGCGAACGCGGCCAGCAGCCGCAGCCCGGTGCCCGGCAGCGACTCGCCGCGGGCCACGCAGAGGGTGACGGCGAGCAGGCACCAGATGGTGGCGTCCGCGACCGCAGCCGCCGCGGCGCCGGTCGCGCCGAGCGGGCTGGTCAGCAGGTGCCGTTCGGCGAGGATGTGGGCCAGGACCGGCAGCGCGGTCGCGGCCATCGCCAGCCCGATGAACAGGGCGTGCGGCAACGCCGGCACACCGGCCGGCGGCGTCAACACGGTGACGGCGACGACGACGCCGGCCAGCAGCGGCACCGCGACCGTGGTGTGCCCGACGAGCACCGCCGTACCGCGGGTCGGCGGGGCGTGGGCGGTGCCGAGTTCCCGGCCGATGAGGAACACGAAGAGGATCACGCCGAGTTGGGCGAGGAGGTCGACGGCCGTGGCGGCGCCGCCGCTGTGCAGCCAGCCGGCGGCGACGGGTGCGACCTGGCCGAGTGCGGACGGGCCGAGCAGCAGCCCGGCGGCGGCCAGACCGGTCACCCGGGGTTGGCCGAGCCTGGCGGCGAGTGCACCGGCGAGGTGCGCGGCAGCGATGAGCACGGCGACCACGATCAGCACGTGGGGGATGTCGATGCCGTCCGTCACCGCCACAGCCACCGGCGCCGCCGGAGCTGTCGAGGCCGGTACGGGCTGCGCCGTCGCGCGGGGGTGGAGCACAGCCACCGCGACCACTGCGGTGGCGGCGGCACCGACCAGGAGCAGGTAGGCGACCGCCAGCCGGGCGATGCTGATGTCTGTGCTGGTCACAGGATGTCCAGCCGTTCCCTGGCGTGGTCGATCACGTCGGCGGGTTGCGCGACGCAGATCCGTACGGCGTCGTGGCCGGCGCCGAAGACGACGCCGGGGATGCCGACGATCCCGGCCTTGCGGAGGGCTTCGGCCGCGTCGCGTCCGTCGCGGGTGTGCAGCAGGAGGTGTGAGCCGCCGGTGGCGGGCACGACCGTGAACGTCCGGGACGCGGCGATCGTGGCGGTCAGGGTGCTGCGGTCGTGGGTGAGGCGGGCGTGGCGTTCGGCGAGCTGGCTGCTGGTGTCCGGATCGGTGAGGATCTCGGCGGCGAGGTGCTGGCCGAGGCGGCCGGTCGACATCGACAGGTGCGTCTTGACCCGGATGACCGCGTCGTGCAGGGCCCGGTCCTGGGTGATGAGGCAGCCGATCCGGACGCCGGGCAGCCGCAGCAGCTTCGACAGCGAGAAGACCACGACGCTCGTCGCAGTGACCACGCTGCGGACCCAGGCTCGCTCCGGCGCGGTCAGACCGATGTGGGAGACATCCCACACCGTCCACGCGGTGCCGGTGCCGGCGCCGGCGGGACCGGCGGGACGGCGGGGAACGACGATGCCGGTCGGGTTGTGCGGCGCGCAGATGACCATCGGTGTGGTGGCGTCCCGGACCGGCGGCACACCCGGCACCGGATAGTACGTGGGGGTGACGGCGAGGAGCTCGGCGAGCTGGGTGTAGCCGGGAAACGCCGGCGTGGGCAGCAGGACACTGCCGCCCGGGTCGGTGATGCAGGTGAGGGCCAGGTGCAGCGCCTCGCTGGCCCCGCCGGTCACCACGACCTCGCCGGGCGTGACACCGAACAGGTCGGCGAGGACACTGCGCAGGGACCATTCACCGGCGATGTCACCGTAGCCGAGGGTGACCGCCGGGCCGGGCTGGCGGCGCTGCAGCGCGGACACGGTGCTGCGCAGCGGTGGGGTGCCGTCAGCGCGCAGGTCGACGTCGCCGGCACGGACCGGGAAGTCGTCGTAGCTGTGGGCGACGACGGCGGCGGCGCGGCGGCTCACCGCCGGTCTCATGCCGCCACCCCCGCGGTCTCGGCCCGCCACGCCGCCCGCAGCCCGTCGCCGCGCAGCGACGCGACCCGCCCGGCGGCGGTCGCCAGCCACAACGCGGCCAGCTGCGGATCGAGGTCCTCACCGGCGGCGAACGTGCGCAGCTCCTCCTCCTCGACCGGGGTCAGGTTCAACGCCCCGCACACCATCGGTACCAGGTCAGGCAGCGGCCGGCGGGCAACCGCCGCCAACTGCTCACGCTGATCCAGGAACAAGGCCAGGGGGCCGGTGAGCCACCGGCCGGGCAGACGGTGGCGGAGCAGGACGAGTTCGCCGCTGAGGTTCCCGCCGCCGCGGCCCAGCCCGAGCACGGAGACGTCCAGCAGCTCCGCGCCCGCGGCCACGGCGGCCAGCGCGTTGGCGTAGCCGAGGGTGAGGAAGTCGTGGGCGTGGAACCCGACACTGACGCCGGTGTTCTGCCGGACGTACCCCACCAGGGAACCGACCTGGTCGGGCAGCAACGCGCCGCAGGTGTCGGCGACATAAAGCAGGTCCGGGCGCATCGTCGTGGCGATCCGCGTCGCGTGCTCGACGAGCTCCCCCGGAAGATACCGTGAGGCGAGCGCCATGTTGATCGACACCTGCAGACCGTGCTGGCGGGCGTGCCCGACCAGCTGAGCGATCTGCGGCCACCACTGCGGGTGGTAGACGATCCGCAGCAGCCGCAGCCCGGCGTCCGCGTACGGTTCGAGGTCCAGCGGCGGGTTCGCGTCCAGGGCGGTCGGGTGCACCATCGCCGCGAGCTGGACACCATCGGCGCGTGCCGCCCGGAGATGCTCCGGCTGCAGGAACGCGCCGACGCCGGGCCGCTCAACGCTGTGCTCCAGGGGGACGCCGCCGATGTAGCCGAGTTCGACGATGTCGACGCCGAGCGGGCCGAGCAGGGTCGGCTGGATGGCGAGGATGTCGAGGGGCCAGTGGAAGCCGGTTTCGAACCCGCCGTCGCGCAAGGTGACATCCAGCAGCCGCACCCCGGCCAGCACGTCCGTCTTCGATCCGACGCCGGCTGCGGGTGTGAGGGTGGGTGGGGCGAAGTGGTCACGCATGGCCGCTCCGCAGGGTGGTGCAGACCGCGGCGGCAGCTGCGGCCGGGTCGAGACCTGCCCGGGCCGTACACAACCGGATGTGGTCGGGAGCGCCGAACGTCGCCCCGGCGGTGACCCGCGCCCGGGCCGACCCGCCCGGACCGGATGCCCGGCCGGGCTGGGGCGGACCGCACCAGATGTAGAGAGCGCCGTCGGACAGCACCGGCACGCCGGCGTCGGTGAGGTGCTGCACGGTCGCCCGGCGGGTGACGTCGACCTCGGCACGGACCTCAGCCAGCCACGCACACGCGGTCGCACTGGTGATGAGGAGTTCGGCGATGCGCTGGTCGACGATGCTCGTGCACGACGCGTACGTGGCGCGGAACGCCGTCAGGGACCGCACGATGCCCTCGTCGGCGACCAGGAACCCGACCCGCAGACCGGCCGTGGTCAGCCACTTCGACGTCGAATCAACGACCAGGTGCAGGGCCGGATCGTACGCCGGCGCATGCACGGCTGACACCGGTTGCGGTCCGAACCAGCGGTAGACCTCGTCGGAGACCACGGCCAGGCCCAGGTCGACGGCCGCCGCGATCAGGGCATCCATCCGGCCCTGGTCGAGGGTGACCCCGGTCGGGTTGTGGGGATAGTTCAGCACCAGCGTCGCCGGCCGGTACCCGTCGCGGGCGGCGATGTCGTAGAGCAGCTTCGGGTCAGCGGCCAACGCGACCGGGTCGTACGGCAGCACGCGGACGTCGTGCGCGTGAGCCCAGATCCCGTACGGCTCCCAGCCCGGCTGCGGCAGCAGCACACGGCCGTGGCCGCGGCGGTGCAACTGGTAGCGCACGGCCAGCATGGCGGCCTCCTTCCCGCCCGCCGTCACCAGCACCCGGTCGATGAGCTCACCGGCGTCCATGTCGCCCGCCCGGCGGTTCGGGCCCTCGGCATGATCGCCGGCCGGGACCTCGAGCAGGCGGTGCAGGAAGGCGGCGCGCAACCCGGCGCTGCCGGTGGGATCGCCGTACCACGGCCGATCGAGGCCGGCGACTGCCGCGCCGATCTCGGCCCGGACCGGGTCCGGCAGACGGTAGCGTGCTTCGCCGACGGCGAGGTCAAGATCGGTGCGACCGTCGGAGACCTGCGGCTGGGCGTAGCCGCTGGACAGGGCCCGGTCGATGGTCCGCGACAGCACCAGGTCAGTCATGGGGCGTCGACCAGCTTCAGCTGCCGGCGAGGCGTGGCGGCGTCGGGCAAGGCGTTGAACGCACCGAGGCGCTGCCGGCCATGCCCGCTGATCCAGCCGACGTCATCGATCTGACCGACCTGCTGATTCATCCGGTTCACCAACCGCCCGTACAGGCGGTGCTGGGAATCGGAGAAGAAGTGCGCCATCAGCTCGCTGTAGGTCAGCTCCCCGTCCGGAGTCAGCCGCAGCAGGTCACCGTCGGTGACGGCGAAGCCCCGCTCGATGAGCTGGTCGATCCGCGGCCGGTACACCTCGGTCAGCGACAGCACCTCGAGGTCACGCAGGTCGAACGTGAGCCGCTTCGGGAAGAACACCAGGCCCTTCTCATACGCGTGGTACGGATGCGCCGCAACAACCGGCAGCTGCCCCGCCGACGCCCGCTGGACGTACTGCGCCTCGCCGGCCTCGTTGTAGTACGCCAGCCCACGCATGATCGAGTACGCGCCGGACCCGACCCCGACCGCCTCGTCGCGGTAGCCGCCGTACAGGGTGCTGAACATGTAGCGGGTCGGCGGCGCGGTCGGGTCGCCGAAGCAGTACATGTTCTGCACCCCCATGTGCTCCGCGAGCTCGCCGCGGGCGGCGTGGAACATCATCGACCGCTCATCCAGGTCCGCCGGTCGCGGCAGGTCGCCGCGGCGGATGCGGTCCTGCCAGCCGGGCAGCGTCATGATGTAGTCGACCGGATAGACCGACACGCTGCGGATCCCGGACGTGCCGGCCAGCCGGGCGTCCAGCAACGCGGCGTCGAGACCCTGGCCGGGGAAGCCGACCATCATGTCCAGGTTGGTGTTCGTGAAGTACTTGGTTGACCACTCGATCGCGGCGTGGACCTGTTCGAGGGACGCGGTGATGTTGACCATGTCCCGGGTCGCCGGGTCGAACGACTGCACCCCGAAGCTGACCCGCGTCACCCCGAACTCGACCAGCGCCCGGAACTTGTCCTCGTCGACACTCTTGGCCTCGAACTCGAACGAAACCTCCGCGTCCGCGCTGAGCTGGAAACAGTCCCGGACCACCGCGAACAACTCCGCGATCTGCTCGACCGTCAGCACCGACGGAGTCCCCCCACCGACGTAGACCGCGTCGAGGACCCACGCCCCGACGCGCGTCGTCGCAGCGATGGTCCGCAGCTCCGTGTGCAGCGCCCGCAGGTAGTTCGCCACCCGCTCGGGGCCGGCGTTGGCAGCCTTCACAAACGGGCAGAACGTGCACAGCGTGTCGCAGAACGGGATGTGGATGTAGAGCGACTTGTTACCCGGGGTGATATCGCCCGGAATCGAGGGATCGGCGGTGCTCAGGAACGCCTGCACGACCGCGGGATGATCGGCCAGGGTGTTCTGGTCGAAGAACGGGTAGGTGAAGGACTCGAATGGCAGCATCGCGAACCTCTATCGAATCGGTGGCGCCGACCGCGCCTGACGGAGAGACAGTGGGCAGGGGCGGCCTGCCGGCCGCGCGAAGGCGGGCCGGCCGGCAGGCCGCAAGGGCTAGCGCCGAGCGCTAGCGGACGGTCACGCGCCGCCGACGACCCACTTCTGCATGTAACTCACCTCCCTCCACGAGATCGCGTTCGCCACCGCGACGGTGGACACGAGCTCCGGAACCTTCGGACCCCGGAGAACGTGGCAGTACACGTTCAAGAGGGCCACTCTTCAGCGCTGCTGATCACCCGCTCGTAGTGGCGGGACGACCGGTTGACGGTCGTCGGTGTGTCCGGAGCGCGTATAGCACCGCCGCTCGTCATCGACCGTATTCGTCATGGACGCCGATCTGGGTACGTGCGATGGGTACATGCGCAGGTAGCGGTCCTTGTACCCATCGACGGCGATCGAGGGTAGGCGGCGTTGGGCCGGCGACGGCTCGCTTGCTGGACGGGCGGCACTGCTGGTCGCCGCCCGGTCACCGCTCGCGTGCTGCCGGAAGCACGGCCGAGCCAACGTGGTTCGCGGCGAGCGGCCGGGCGGTAGCCGTGAGGTAGGTCATCACGCGACCGAGATCACCGCGGCCGGCGATCACCACAACCCCTACAACCCCCGGACCCAAGGGCGGGCCGGCCAGCACCGCAGTCGAAGGTGGGTGCCAAACTGGCATGAAAGTCTGAGCGGAGCGGAGCGCTAGCGCGGGCCCGCTCGGTCGCTCTCGGAGGTGCGAGAAAGATCCCGTGAACTTCGTGAACTTCGATGCAAACGCGCGGCTACCGACTATGCGTGTCACCGGTCCGCTACGGTACGAATGTGGTCGATACGCGGGCGCAGGTCACGAGTACATCGCCGCTGATCGCTGACTTGTTGCGGATGGCTGAGTGGGGACCGCGGCAACTCGTCGGCGCGATCAACGCTCGGCTGACCAGCCAAGGCCGCGATCGGTTCCGGCTGGATCTGACCGCTGGATACTCCTGGGTGCAGCGCGGGTTCCGACCGCGACCACCGATCCCCGACGTCGCCGCCGCGGTCTTGACGGAGCGGTTGGGCTATACGGTCACCGCCGATCAGCTGTGGCCCGGCCGTGACCACGCAGCGTCGGCGCCGATGCCTGCGTTCACCGGTCTCGGGGCTGCGCAGCACGTGGATGACTTCGTTGGTGAGCTGGGTAAGCTCGCCACGAATGCCTCGACGCCCCTCAGTGCCATCGCCGACGCTTCGGGCGCCGAGCTGACCGCGGTCGTCCTGGACCAGCTTCGCGGTGCGGTCTTCGTGGCCCGTGACCGCGCCGGCCGCGAATACGTCCTACCCGAGCAAGTCGACCTGATCGCCACCCATGTGGCCGCGTTGCGACGGCTGGATGATCGGCACGGCGGCGGCGCGCTGAGCCTGCGGTACGTGACCGCTGAACTGCGCAACATTGTCGACTTGTTCGACTGCGCGAACTACGACAAGACCACCGGCCGGCGCCTCCTGGAGATCATCGCGGACCTGGCCCAGCTGCTCGGCTGGCTCCATTTCGATTCCAGCCGGTACGGCTCGGCCGAACGGTACATGCTGCTCAGTATCGGCGTGTGCCGGGCTTTGGGCGCGACCGATCGCGCCGCGAACGTCATCGGCATGCTCAGCTACGTGTCGGCGTTCGCCCGGCACGGGCGTGAGGCCACCCGCCTGGCTGAGGCCGCGGCTGCGGAGTGCCGCACCACCGATCCGGTTCTGCAGGCGCGGTTGCTCGGCCGCGACGCCACCGCCGCGGCTGCCGACGGTGATCTGGCCCGGTTCCGTAGGTGCGCCGACCGTGCCGCGACGCTGCTCGACCGCAGCCGAGGTCCGGACGGCGGGTCGTTCCTGTACTACCTGAGCCCGATGCAGCTGGCGGCCGAGGCGGGTCAAGGGCTGGTGGAACTCGCCGAGCACGCGACGGTGAACCGCGACCAACTCCTCGCTGAAGGCATCGACCTCCTCACCGGGGCGGTCGCCGGCATGACGAGACCGGAGCCGAACGGCGGCCGACCGCCGTATGCGCGGTCCGGTCTGCTGCACCTGACGTTCCTGGCGAAGGCGCACCTGCTGCGCCGCGAACTGGCGGAGGCAGTCGCGGTGCTGCGCACCGGCGTCGGCCTGGTCTCGCTCGTCCAATCGCCACGCAGTCGCACCTACCTGCGGCAGCTACGACCGGCACTCGCCCGTCGTGCCCGGTCCCGGGTCGTCGCCGACTTTCTGCCGGAGTTCGATGCGGCATTATCGAGGATGTGACCACTGAGATCCGGGCCAGCGCCGAGAGCTTCATCCTGCTCGGACGCCGGGTCGATCATCCGGACGCCGTGCAGCTTCTGCGCGCGTTCTACCAGGAGCAGGTCACCAGGTACGGCGTCGCCGACCAGGTTGATCTGGATCCGCATGCGTTTGCTCCACCGCACGGGACGTTTCTCGTCGGGTACCGGCAGGAACAGCCGATCGCCTGCGGCGGCTTCCGATGGCACGACCGGAACACCGGCATCATCGAGATCAAGAAAACGTACCTGGCTACCGATGTCCGCGGGCTTGGATACGGCCGGGTGCTCCTGTCCAGACTCGAGGCGCTGGCGATCGCCTGGGGAGCCCGGCGAGCAATTCTGGAAACGGGTGTCCGGAACACCGCCGCCCTCGCCCTGTTCACCAGCAGCGGCTATCAGCCGATAGCGTGCTACGTGGCTGGCCGCGACCCGGCGATCAACCGGGCGTTCAGCAAACCGCTGGACCAGCTTGCTCCGTTAGCGAGTGCCGCGGTGAGCCCGCCACCGTCGGATGATCGCTGCCTCTGAATCGGCCGCGATACCGTGCTGACGAAACCGCTCATGGTCAACTGGGTGTCCACCCGAGCGCAGCCAATCCCACGTGTCGCCGACAGTTTCGGCAAGCGGCCGGCACCGCAGCCCGACGGCTTGAGCTCGATCGACGTTCATGTGCCACGGCGCAGCCGCGTTGCGCCACAGCGGTAGCCCGGTCCACTGAACGACGCCCTGCGCCGTCAGCCACTGCTCGTCCACCCAAACCAGCTCCGCGGGCTGGCTCGCCACGTCGGCGACCGCCGTCATGCACGCACGGAGCATGTCGCCGTAGGTCGCCGTACCGGGCGGCGCCGCGATGTTGAACACGCCGGAGCGTTCCTGCTCGACCTGGTCGAGCAGGAACGAGGACACGTCACGTACGTCGACCGGCTGGATACTGCGATCCGGAGCCGGGGCAAGGACGTGGCCTCCGCGTTGCATTCTCGAAAGCCACCACGGCAGGCGACCCACATACTCGTAGCGGCCCAACACCACATGTGGCCGCAACAGCAGCAGGCGGTCGCTACCGAAGGCCCGCCGGCACGCGATCTCACAACCGACCTTGAGCGGGCCATAGGCATCTGGATCCCACCGACGTGTACCCGGATCAGCGTCGGCGTCTCCCTCCCACAACGGCGACTCCTCGCTCACCGGCGCGTGCGGCCAGTCCCGATACGCCGAGATGGTCGACACGAACACGCACCGCTCCGCCGCACCGGCAAGGACCGCCGCGGATCGACCGACCACAGCCGGGATACTCCCGCCCACATCGACGAGCACATCCCACGGACCCAGCGCAGCAAGCCGCTCAAGATCCTCGACGACTTCCCGGTCGCCGATGACCCGCCGGACGCTAGCAGAGAGCTGCCCCGACGACCGGCCCCGATTGAACACCGTCACGTCGTGACCGCGCTGCACAGCATCCTCAACGACCACCCGGCCCACGAACCACGACCCGCCCAAGACCAGAACCCGCATACGGCCATTGTCCAAGCGGACTATGACGCTCAGACATCCCTCTCGGGTGTTCACGAAGTTCACGGGTGCATGGCCGCCATTCCCGCAGTTCACGGCTCACGACGGCCCTCGGCCGCAGATCGACATGGTCGACTATCGGCGGTCGGCGCGCGCCCCGAGTAGCGCACAACGACCTGGTCAGATCCGCCGGGACCTGAAGGGCTTGAAGTGATGAGCATCGTTGCGGTTGAGCGCGGACCGCGCCCGCCGCACCGCACGCCGACAATCTTCGGCGACCCATTCATTGCTTGTCCCCAACGGACGCCACCACGAGTGCCGGCATCAGCCGACAGCGGGCCGCAGGAACCAATCTATATACCGCAGCCCGCCGTCGCCTCCGCCCGCCCTCCAGGCACGATGTCTTCGTCGGGCGTCGCGTTCAGGGGCGTTTGTCACCGCAGGCTGGCAACGAAGCGCGCCATCGCGACCGGGCCGACGACCCAGTCGGCGCGCGATCAGTTCGCTATCGAACTGCGACACCGCCGGCGTACGGCGAGGATGTCGCAACGGTCCGTTGGAGCTCAGCTCTTTGTCAGCCGCGAGTGGGTCACAAAGGTTGAGGCCGGCCGTGGATGGCCCGACCGACGGTTTGCGAAGCGTGCAGATGTGTTGTTCGAATGTAGTGGGACGCTGCTCGACCTCTGGGAGGCAGGAGACGTCGAGCTAACGGAAGAGCGCCGTATGCGCAGCGTCGAGCAGCGGATCCAGCAACTGACAGCGTCGGTACCAGTTTCAGGCGAACGGCTCGCTCGTCAGGTGCTGCACGCCGCAACCACCAACCCGTCCGACGTCGCTCAGGACGTCATCCTCACCGCGCTTGAAGTCTTGGGTCGGGCAGTTGCCGAAAGGATTGACGGGGTCGAGACGGTACAGCAGGTCGTCGACCTTGAACACCGGCTGACCACCTACCAGGCTGACGGTGTCGACGCGAACGACGCAGCGCAGCTAGGACGCATCGGACTGGATATCGCAGACGCTTCGAAGCTCCTCGACCGCGTCCGAGACAATCACCTCCGGTCGCGGGTGGTCCAACTGGCGGTCCAGCTGATGCACCTGATGGTGGATGGGATGGCAGATTGCGGCAACTCCGCAGCGGTCGAGGTCTGGACTGCGCTACTGCGCTTGGTCGACACCCAAAGGCACGATCGGTTCGAGGAAACGCTGGAACACCCCGATCGCCAGATCGACGATCCGCTGGCCGAAGGCCATGAGACGGCATCTCATGGGAACCCGCTGCTGGTCACCATCGGTGCGAGAGCAGCTCGCAGGTGCTCTGTTGCGTCAACCTCGTCACGAGCGACGAGCCGCAGGAGCCAGCCTGTTTCCAGGCCGAGCGGCGCGGCGAACCCAGCCGCGGCAACGCGGCACTCTTCGAGTGCGAGCAGGAGACGTAGGGGGCCGCAGAGATCGACACCCTCGCGTGGCCCTTGACGGACCTCGTGTCAGCGAAGCGGGTGAACAGACCAACGCTCCAAGGTGCTCAATCGTCCTTGACCGAGCGACGGACAGTTAGGTCGAGGATCAGGAGATCGAACACCGGCGAGTCGGGGAAGGGCTGTTTCGTCGTTGCCTTGACCCAGCCCCAGCTGTGGTAAGCGGCAAGGGCGGGTCCGTTGTCCGGCCGGACGAGTAGTTGGGCGACCTGTTCCTCACGGTTCCGCAGCAGCTCATCGTGGATTTCGTGGCCGTAACTGCGGCGCTGCCAGTCGGGATGCACAGCGAACTCGCGGAAGATGTACACCGGTTGGTCCGGTTGGAGATGCGGTAGCACCCGCCTGATCTCCGGCCAGGGGTTGTCGGTGTCGCGGGCGCTACCGAAGGCGTAGCCGACCATCTCCTCGTCGCGCCAACCGCTGACGAGGTCGAAGGCTCGGGTGGGTGCGTACAGGTTGATCAGCCGGTCCCAGAACTGGTCGGGGTGGAACCAGGGGTTGTGCATCTGGTCGGCGTGCGAGGCGCTGTAGACGCGCAGGATCTGCTGTTGCAGTTCGTCGAGTCCTGTCGGGCCGGTGTGCCGGAGGGCCAACGGGTCGCCGTTCTGCACCGGGGCTACACCTCAAGCTGGTAGGAGTGGTGAGCAGTTCTCGGGAGGCCATGACGTCCGGCTGGGCGCTGCGGGGGCAGGGCACCTGCGAGCAGGTAGCGACTGTCAGTCATGGCGCCTGGGCAGAAATAGCCTTGATGAGCACGTCCATCGGCGCGATGTTGGGGGGCGCGGTGGTGCCGACCTGTTTCCATCCCCATGTGCGGTAAATGCCCCGTGCGGCCGATCGGGGGTTCGAACATAGCGTGCCGAACGGCTCTGTGCGGCCGTTGAGGAGGCATGCGAACAGGCAACTGCCAACTCCCTGTCGCCTCCATTGCGGGAGTACGACCCATTCGAGAATGGCGAATTTTTGGTGACCTCGCGTTCGCTCGGGTTCGGTGCTGGCGCTGCGCCACCAGCGGCCGGGCGGGAAGGTGAAGCCGTATGCGAAGCCGGCGAATGCGCCGTCGGGGGCTTCTGCCGCTAGGAAGAGGAATCCGGGGCGCCCGCACTGTTCGGCAAGTTGCTCGGAGAACGTGTTCGCTTGCTGCTCGGGTTCGTTGTACGGAGGCTCTCGATAGACGATCGAGTACATTTGGGCGAGTTCACCGCTGCGCGTGGTGATGTCGGCGCCGGTCAGCGGTCGAATGGCGTAGCTGGTCATGCAGCCTTCATGAGGCCCAGCGCGGTAGCTTGCTCGATCAGGTCTTTTGCCTCTGGGACGGGGCTCTGCTGGAGTCCGGCCAGGCATTCGCCGAGGTGGGCTATTGCACGGCCAGATCGGACATTGGTGTATGCCGGCAAAACCGGAGCTAGGGCGACGCAAGCTTGGCGGTCGTCGCCGTCGGCGAGATGGGCCAGTGCGAGCCGGGCGCTGTAGAGGGCGTGGTTGCGGGTGTACTGAGGCTCAAGTGCGTGGACTGCGCTTCGGAGCTTGGTTGCCGCTTGAGCAGGTTGGTTGAGGTAGGAGCTGACCGATGCCTGTTGAGCAGTCAGTTCCGCAGTGGTGTAGAAGGACAGCCATACCGGGTCCTCGTCGGACCTGGCTGGTTCAAACGTGTGTAGTGCGCGGGTCATGGCGGTCCGGGCGGCGCCCGTGTCGCCGGCCTGCGCCCACGCGGTAGCTTCACGGGCAGTGAGCAGTGATAGGAGCCTTGGGCTTCCCCATCCTCGTGCTCGACGCTGTGCGAGTTGGGAAAGCTGTATCGCTTCGCGAGGCCGGCCGCGGTGCCGGGCCAGCATGATCATGCTGGCCAGGACGAGGACCTCGAGGTTCAGATCCCCGGCGATCTGGGCAGTGCGGAGTGCTTCGCCGAAGTGGTACTGCGCGGAAGAGATCTGGCCGGTGTCGAAGTCCAGCCATCCGGCCATCTCGGCGAGCTCTCCGTAGGCTAGCTGCAGTTCTTGACCTGCGGCTTCGCTGTACTCGGCGGTTTGCAGCAGCGCGTCGACCTCGCCGAGGCACCATTGGGTGACGTCGCTGACCGGTGCGCCGCCGACCTGGTCATCCAGGGCGTACAGGTCTGGGAGCAGGCTCCGGATTTTTCTGGCGTGACCATGGGTCACGACACGTGGGCGCTCTTCGGTTCCGAGGACCGCGGCGATCGGCAATGCGAACGAGGTAGCGAGAAGTGCTCGGCGGCGCATCGGACTCACCTCCAGTTGCGGGCTCACAGCAACGGTAACTCCGTCCTCGGCCAGGGCGGGAGCCAGGCCAGCGAAGATGCGTGGTGCGCCTAGGCCGTCGATCATCCGGTTGATCGCCCGGATGTCGAAGCACTTCGCGGTGCCGTTCATCAACCGTGAGACGTGCGGCTGGGAGAAGCCGGTGAGATTGGCGAGGTCAAGCTGGCTGATGCCCGTCGCGGCGACGACGAGGGTGAGCACCTTGGACCAGTCCCACTCATTCAACGCGGCTCGCATGTCCTTGCCGAACCACAGGCCAGGCGGGATGGGCTCGACAGCTACTGGAGTTCCGCGGCGAACCGCCTGACACACACCGCATTGGCCGGCGCCGTTGTAGCGGCTCAGTGGTTGGCCGCATCCCTGGCAGCGTGATCCTCCGGCTCCTGGCATGTCCTCACCTCGTCGTATGCCTGCAGGTATATCCCGTCGATACCGGGTCGTGTTGCTCGCCGTCGATCCCTCGATAACTGTAGGCGACCTGACGCGCCCGGGTGATCCGGGTTGCGTGAATCCTGCCGGCATGGAGCGAGGAACGGATGTCGCTTGCAACGACGCGCAGGCGCAGGTCATGCCCGCGTAGGTCGCGGCAGGCGTCTCCCGCCGCCTGCCATCGCTTCGGCCTAGGTGATGGTGACGGTTCTGCACGGGCGATGTTCGCTGCGGAACTGCGTCGGCTCCGCCGGCAGGTCGCCGGACTGACGCAGCGGCAGTTGGGCGTCGCGGCGTTCGTGAGCCGCGAGTTGGTCACGAAGGTCGAGGCCGGTCGGCGCTGGCCGGACCGGCGATTCGCTGAGGCTGCCGACGACATCTTGGGCTGCGGCACCGCACTCTTCGCGCTGTGGGTGCTCGGTGATGCGGAGCGGATCGCCGCCCACCGTCGGGCGGCGACCGCGGCGCAGATCGAGCGGCTCCGCATGTCGGTGCTGGTGTCCGGCGATCAGCAGCTGCGGCAGGTGTTGCACCGGGCTGCGCTGGACCCGTCGGAGGTCTCGGTGGAGGTGGTTGCGGCGGCGGTTGCAGCGCTCGGGGAACTGCTGGCTGGTCAGACGGGCGACGCGGACGCTGTCCGCCGACTTGCTGAACTGGAGCAGCGGGTGGCCGGCCACGAGAACCGCGGTGTGCGGCAGGATGCGTTGGTCCGCTTGAGCCGTCTGGCCTTGGATCTGGCCGACGCCGTCAGATTTTTGGACCAGTGCCAGGATCCGAACCTTCGCAGCCGGGTCGTCATCCTCGTTGGCCGACTGCAGCGTCTGCTGGCCGACGCTGCTTCCTCACTCGGTTTGGTCGACATAGTGGCGGTATGGGCGGCAGTACCGCCACAAGCGCCGGACCCGGCCGACGAGCCGGCAGCCACCGCCGTGCCGCCCGACGCTACTGAAACGACGGCCGCGACGACAATGCGCCGTGGTCGGGCCACGACTGTAGTCGCGTACACGGCTCATTCCAACGGCACGAGCTCCGGCAGACCCAGACCAGCTGCACAGCGCTGCGTCCGGCCGGGACCGCGAGGCACGACCGGCCCCTCGGCACCGACGACGGGCCGCGGGCGTGGCCGGCGCCGAAGACCCGCGACTCCAGGGGCTTGGTTGCCGCTCCCACGCGGACCGAGTCGTCAGACCAGCTCCACAGGATGAGCCTTGGCCCGAAGAGTGTTCACCGGGCTGTAAGTCCCCGAGAGCGCCAGGCAGCGCAGACCGGGTTGGGTACCAACGCAATCTGGCCGGGCGAGTACCACGTCAACCCATTCAGGCCGCGTCGAAGATCTGCGTCAATGAATGGCATCGGGCCAACGTGCTTACGGGTTCCGTTGAGCTCCGCCACCTGCCGTTGCGCATCCGCGAGGCGGCGGCAGGCGGCGGTTCCACCACAGCCAACAGAACGCGGACGCCGTGCCCGGCGAGCACAGCGCAGGCGCTGGTGACGGCGACACCGATGACGTGTTGTCCGGTCAGGTCGTCTCGCCAAGAAGAACCGAGTTACCAGGAAGGCATCGGGGGTGAGTATGTCTGGAGTCACGGCGAGTGCCGGTCGGCCGCTGCTGGCAGACCTGGCCGACGTTCGGGGTACGGAACGCCGGGTGGTGAACGGCAGGTCGGATGGCGGTACCGGTAGGAGCGATGCGGCGGCGCAACCTCGAACGGTGGCTGTGCGCGCCGTGGACCCGCAGCTGGCGAATGCCGGTTCGGCGTTGCGGCAGGCGCATCGTTATGACGGCGACGAAGAGCGTTGTGCTGCAGGGTGTGACGGCCCGCGGCCGTGCCGTGGGCAGCGGCTCGGTTCCCAGGTGCTGCTGGCAGCGTCGGCTCCGCATCACGCCCGGTTGACCGTGTGGCGGGACCTGTTGTCTCAAGGCGTGTTCACGCCGGGTGGAGTGCTGTCGCATGTCCGCTGATGTCGTTGACGCCGGCTCGCGTGGCTGCGGCGCTCCTAGGGCGGTCGGTCGTCTGGATGCAGACCGCGTCGTTCCGGCTCCGGGTCGCGCGGATCGCGCACTTGTTCCCCGTCCGACCTCGGCGGAGTGCCGACCAGTGCGGCCGGAGGACTTCTGATGCCGGCGACACGAACACGACGAGCTGGAGATAGGGCCGGCTCGCAGCCGCGTCGACGTCGTTGGCGGGCCAGTGACGTTCCGATCAGGGTGCAGGCCCTGTGGATTCTGATCATCCCTGCGGTGGCGCTGGTCATGGTGGCGGGTGTCGGGATGTATGCGACGTCGGGCGCGGCGGTGCGGGCTGGTGCGACGCGGGCGATGGCGGAGGTCGGCGCGGGGGCGGCTGAGCTGACGGATGCGCTGCAGGCGGAGCGGGTCGCGGTGGCGACGGTGCTGAGTCCTGGCGGCGGTGGGGCTGCGGCGCGGATGGCGTATGAGGAGCAGATCGGGCGGACGGTCGCGGCTGCGGACCGGTTTGCGCGGCTGCGGGTGCTGCTGCCGTCGGTGCCGGCGCGGATCCGTGAGGTGCTGGAGCGTGTCGACGGTGCGCTGCGGGATGTGGCCGGTCAGCGGGTGCGGGTGCGGGCCGGGCAGCCGGTGGCGATGTCGACCTCGACGTTCTCGTATCGGATCGCGATCGCCGCGTTGATCGACTACCGGGAGGCCGTGGCGCAGGCGGCGGTGGCGCCGGACCTGGCCGGTCTGATCAGTGCCGGGGCGGCGTTGTCGCGGGCGAAGGAAGCGGTCGGTCTGGAGCAGGTCGCGGTGCTGCAGGCGTTGGCGTCGGGTGCGATGTCGCCGGCGTTGGCGCAGAACGTTGTGGCGGCGCGGGCGTCGTTCACCGGTGAGGTGGAGACGTTCCAGCAGTTGGCTGACCCGGTGTGGGTGCCGTTGCTGCAACGAGGGCTCAGCGGTGGGGAGGTGCTGGACGCCACGGTGCTGGCCGGTGGTGTGGCCCGGACCGGTTCGTCGGCGCCCCTGGTCCTGCCCGGTGGCGCGGCGGCGTGGAACCGGGTGATGAGCGGGCGGGTGACCCGGCTGCGGTCGGTCGAGCAGCGCGTCGACGCCGACGTCGTGGCTGCCGCTGACGCGGCACGCACGGGTCAGCTGTGGCAGGCGGCCGTCCAGGCCGTTCTGGTGCTGCTGGCGTTGCTGCTGGCGTTGGGGGTGACGGCGATGGTGACCCGGTCGATCGTGCGACGTGTCCGCGCCCTGCAGGCAGGGGCGTTGCGGATCGGGCACGTGCACCTGCCGGAGGTCACCTCCCGGTTGCGGACCGTCGGCACGGTCGATGAGGCGCGACGGGTCGCTGACGAGGCGGCGGCGACCGTGGTGATCGGCGTGGCCGGCCGGGACGAGATCGGTGAGCTCGCCGCCACGTTCGACACGCTCTTCGGTGAGGTGCTGCGTCGCAGTTCGGATCTGGCTGTCGGGCGCATCACGGCCGCAGGTCAGGTGCTGACGCTGTCACGGCGGGTGCAGGGTCTGGTCGAGCGGCAGCTCGGGGACATCGACGCCCTCGAAGATGAAATCGTCGACGAGGACACCCTGGACAAGTTGTTCCGTGTCGACAACAAGGCCGCGCAGCTGCGGCGTATGGTCGCCAATCTGCTGGTCCTGTCCGGCGGCGGGCACGGCACGGCCCGCCGGCACGCCGAGCCGCTGCTGGACCTCGTGCGGGCCGCGGTGTCGCAGATCGAGCACTATCGGCGAGTCCGGATCGCGGAGCTTCCGGCCGTGCTGGTGGATCCGCGGGCCGCGCTGGCGGTGGTGCACATCGTGGCGGAGTTGGTGGACAACGCCACGATGTACTCAGGCAAGTACGAGGTGGTCGTCACCGGGAGCTGCCAGGGCGGCATGCTGTTTCTGCAGGTGCGGGATCGTGGCGTGGGGATGTCCCCCGACGCTTTGGTGCGCATGAACGCGTTGTTGCGCGATCCGGCCAGCGAGCTGGGCATTCTGCACCGGATGGGGCTTCCCGTGGTCAGCCGGCTGGCGGCGCCGCTGGACATCGACGTGCGGTTGGAGCCGGTCGGCGCAGCGCCTGGCCTGGTCGCGCTGGTGCGGGTGCCCGCCGTGTTGCTCCGTGAGGGGCCGACGCCGCTGATGGACGATCTGCAGCAGTTGGCGCTGCCCTCCGGTCCTGGTCTGCCGCCTGCCGGCGCGAGCGCGGCGTCCAGCGCGTCCGGAGCGATCGCCGCGTCCGGGGCTACCTGGCCTCCGGTGCCAGCCGGGCCGCGACACGCTGCGGCTGAAGACGGAGACGAAGACACCGCGCTGGCGCTGGCGACGGGGCGCCGTCGCGTACAGCTGACTGGTGACGAGCCGACGCAGGAAATGGCGGCGGTCGGACCGGCCGCGCAGTGGAACCCCGGCCAGCCGTCACACGACGTCAACCCGAGGGGTGCCGGGTCCTCGGCCGGCGGCACGCTGGCCGCCGTGCAGGTCACGCCGAAGGGGTTGCCGCGACGACCGCAGGAAGGCGCGGCCCACGGACCGAACGGCGGGACCGCGGGCATGCAACGCCGCGCCGAACCAATACAGAAGCGGGATCCAGCCGCGGTCGGCGCGCAGATCTCCGCCGCTGTTCAAGCGTTGCGGGCGCAAAAGGCACTGGCGGGCATCAACGGAAGATCCGGAGGAACTCATGAAGGTAATGACGGGTAGCGACGGTGTGGACCTGCGGGCCGGCGTCGACGAGGATCAGGTGTCGATGCTGCTGTGTGAGCTGCCACGGCAGGTTCATGGGATCGAGCATGCGATCGCGCTGTCCGCCGACGGCATCAGGATGGCCTGGACCGACGGGCTGGACGAGACCCGCGCCGAACGACTGTCCGCGATCGTGTCCAGCCTCAACTCGCTGTCCAGAAGCACGGGCACGGCGCTGGGCACCGGCGACACGACCTACACGATGATCATGATGTCCGGTGGGGCGTTGCTGGTCATGCCGGTCGGTAACCGGCTGTGCCTGGCCGCGCTCGCGCACCCGGACGCCGACATCGGCGCCGTCGCCGCGGGACTCGCCGCCACCGTGGACCGCGTCGGTGAGCTGATCACGCCGTCCCGCCGTCCGGCCACAGTCGCGGGCCGCTAACGGCCCAGATCTCCCTCCCAACCTCGTCCCGGGCCTGACTCCAACCCGACTTCAAGGCTCAACCGCGCTCCTGCACTGCCGGCGTGAATCGCCGCGCGGCAGGTCTCGCACGCCCAGGTCCGGAGCGCCTGACGACGCCACCACGCCCCTGAACGGCTCCGTGCCGGCCGGCGGCACACCACCTGAACATGCCCCTCCTCGAATCGAAGGACGCGAATCGATGAAACGACCGACACGCCCCTCAGTGCAGCGCCTCGTCGCGGTATCGGCTGCTACCGGTCTGCTGGCGATCGCTGGATGCGGCAACTCCAGCATGGACACCGACACCGCCGACAGCAGCAGCGGCGGTGAGGTGAAGATCGGGCTGATCGTCCCGAAGACCGGCGACTACAAGACCGTCGGTGATGACCTGCACGACGGCTGGCAGCTGTACCTCGACCAGCACGGCGGCAAGCTCGGCGGCCGGAAGGTCACCGTGGTCGAGGCCGACGAGGGCGACGGCGGCGAGACCGCCCGGACCGCGGCGAAGAAGATGCTGGAGCAGGACCGGGTCGTCGCGATCGTCGGTGGTGCGACCGCCCCGACGACTGCGACACTGCAGCCGCTCGTCACCGCCGCCGGGGTGCCGTTCATCGGCACCGGCGGCCGGCCGTCCACCGTCTCCGACGTGACCCATGTGTGGCACACGTCGTGGCTGTCGCAGGAGACCGGCGCCGCCGCCGCGGACTACGTGCGCACGACGGTGAACGGGCCGGTGTTCGCGATCGGCCCGGACTACATCGGCGGCCGGGACAACATCAACGGCTTCGTGAAGCCGTTCACCGCCGGCGGCGGGAAGCTCGCTAACGCCGACGGGGAGCCGGAGTGGACGCCGTGGACGCCACCGACGACGAACTTCGCCCCGTACCTGACGAAGATCAAGAAGAGTGACGCGAAAGCGGTGTACGCGTTCTACGGCGGCAAGAGCGCGGCGGAGTTCGTCAAGCAGTACAAGCAGTTCGGGATCAGCATCCCGCTGTACGGGCCGGGGTTCCTGACCGAGGGGCTGCTGCCGCTGCTCGGTGACGCCGGCGTTGGGGTGTGGACGTGCCTGAACTACGCCTCCACCCTGGACACCACCGCGAACCGGCAGTTCGTCGCCGCGTACCAGACCGCGCACCAGGGCAAGACCCCGAACCTGTACAACGTCACCGCCTGGGACGCCGCGCTGATCCTCGACCGGGCGATCACCGCGGTCACCCAGCCGGCAGCCACGCCCGCCACGTCCAGCACGTCCGGCACGTCCAGCGCTTCGGCGCCTGCTCCCACGCTGCCCGCGGTCTCCCCGCCGTCCGCATCGGCGGTGGTGGCTGCGTCATCGGTCGCCTCGATCGGTCCGCTGCCGGCGGGGACGACGGCGAGCGGGACGTCGTCGGTGTCGGGGTCGCCTCGGGCGGGTGGCAGGACGGTGGCGGGTGTGGACCCGGCGGCGCTGAACGCGGCGATCGGGGCGCTCGGTCAGATCGACAGTCCGCGTGGGCCGTGGCAGTTCGGTTCCCTCAACCACACGCCGGTGCAGAAGTGGTATCTGCGCCGCGTTCAGGCCGACGGCACCACGTTCAGCAACGTCGTCGTGCAGGAACTCGCCACCCTCGGCGCCTGACCATCCCCGCAGTCCGCGGCGGCGGGGTACGCCTCCCTGCCCCGCCGCCGCACCCCGTCCCGCTGTCAGCCGACCTCACCCCGACCGTTTGCCCCGCAATACCGCTCGAACGGAGACCTCTGATGCCGGAACCGGCGTATCTCTTCGACAACACGACGCCGCAGGCCAAGGTGCAGCTGCCGCTGCTGGCCGAGCTCCTCGACGGGCACACCACGAGCGTCCTGTCCGCTCTGGCCGAGCCGGGCCAGACCTGGCTCGACCTCGGTGCGGGCGCGTGCACGGTCAGTAAATGGCTGGTGGAGCAGGTCGGGCCGACCGGATCCGTGACCGCGATCGACCGGCAGCCGCTGCCACCGACACCGATCCGCAACAACCTCACCATCCACCGCGGCGAACTCAAGGAAGTGCACATCGCACCGGGCAGCGTGCACGGCGTGCATGCCCGGCTGGTGCTCATGCACGCGCCGGACCGCCTGGACCTGCTGCACATGTTCGTCGACGCGCTCGCACCCGGCGGCTGGTTCGTCGTGTCGGACTGGACGATCTGGGACCGCATGATCGTGGACAGCCCGTCAGACGACGCCACCGAGCTGCTGCACCGGTTCCAGACACACCTGCTGCAGCTCGGCGCCGACATCGGCATGGACATCAACTGGGCCGCGGACGCCAACCAGGCCATGCGCGAAGCCGGCCTCGTCGACGTGCAGACCACGTCGTTCGCCCGGACCTGGACCGGCGGCACCGGGATCTGCCGCCTGCACGACTCCAACTCCCGGCAAAAGGAGAACGAGCTGATCGGCGCCGGGTTCGGCCGGCAGGACCTCGAGGCGCTTCGCGAGGTCCTCGCCGATCCGCGGCTGACCTTGTCCGACTACCTCCTGCACACCACCGTCGGCCGCAAACCCCTGTCCGGTGACGACCGTCCGCAACCGGCCGGGACGGCCCGCGCGGAGCGGGACCAGTCGCAGCCGGCCATTCGTGGGCGGACGCAGATGCCGGTAAACCGGGGCTGACCGGTGGCGGCGAACCTGGTGCTGGTCGTGGACGGAGTGGCGTCCGGGCTGCTGCTGTTCTGCGTTGCGGCGGGCCTGACCGTGCTGTTCGGGGTGTTCGGCGTGTTCAATATGGCGCACGGCACCGGCTGCCTGATCGGCGCGTACATCGCCGCGACCACCTTCCCGCACGGCCTGCTCGGCCTCGCCGTGGGTGTCGCCGCCGCGACGGCGGGTGGGCTGCTGTTCGGTGCGGTGCTGCAGCTGCTGCTCGCGCCGCTGTCGGACCGGCCGATGCAGCAGAGCCTCGCCACGCTCGGCATCGCCGCGATCGTCGGTGACCTGCTCACCGAACGGTTCGGGGCACTGCCGCTGCGGGTCGACGCCCCGGGCCGGCTCGGCGGGTCCGTCACCGTCGCCGGTGAGGTGTATCCGCTGTGGCGGCTGCTGTTCATCGCCGCCGCCGTGCTCCTGGCCGTCGGGCTGTTCGTGACGGTGAACCGGACCCGGGCGGGCGCGGTCGTCCGCGCGGTCGCCGCGGACCCGGCGATGGCCGCCGCGTGCGGCATCAACCCACGCGCCGTGCGGTGGGCGGTGTTCGCCGTTGCCGGCGCGCTCACCGTGAGCATCGGCGCGCTCGGCGCCCCGATCCTCGGCGCCGCCCCCGGCGTGGACGAGCAGCTGCTGCTGCAGTCCCTCGTCGTGGTCGTCGTCGGCGGTCTGGGCTCGATCCGCGGCGCGTTGCTCGCCTCGCTGGGCGTCGGCGTGCTCACCCCGTTCGCCGCCATGTTCGCCTCGGGCCTGTCCCCGCTGCTGCTGACCGGGGCCCTGCTGCTGGCCCTCGCCGTCCGCCGCACTCAACCCGCCACCGCCCGCACCGATCCAGACAACGGAACGGCCGACCTCTTCCGGCCCGTCCGGCCCACAGCTGCGCGCCTCGACGGCGCTGAAGGAGCACGCTCGTGACCCCGACCGACCCCTCGGTCCCCACCGAAGACCGCCGCGACCAGCACGGCGCCGACGCGTCGGTGAAGGCCGGACCGCGCTGGCCGCGTGCCACACCGCTGCTGATCGGCCTGCTGGTCCTCGTTGTGTCAGCGGTCGCCGCGGTCGGCGCCGCCGTCGTGCGCCGGCACCAGCCCGGTGCCCCGAACTCGTGGTACCCGGCGGTAACCGCCACGCCCGGCCCGCTCACCGCGCCGCCGGCATGCGCAGCACCGCCGCCCACCGCCACAACCCGCACAGGCGCGAGCAGCGCACCGCTCGCGGTCCCGGCAGTCGGTGAGGACGCCGCGGCGTGGCTGCGCGGCACGGCGACGCGGCTCACGCCTACCGCGGCGGACACCACGACCGGCCGGTACGCCCACATCCGCCGGCACGCCTGGTACGGCGACATGACCCCGGACCGGCACGGGGTCGGGCACACCGACCTGCGAGTGGAAACGCTCGAAGGCTGGTTCGCCGAAGACGGCTCCGGCACCACGATCACCATCATCTACCCGCCGGGCACCACCGAGCCTGGGGCCGGCGCGAAGGATTGGGCCGTCGAGCGGGAGGACTTCGGCGCGCAGCAGGAGCCGCATCACCACCTCGCCTTCACCGGCCTGCCCAGCAGCGACCCGGTGCAGCTCACGCGGCAGCTGTTCCGGGTGCAGCCGCCCCGTGTCGGCGACCAGGCGTTGATCCGTGCCGCCGCCAGGCTCGTCGAGGAGTACACGCTGCCGTGCCCGGTGCGTGCCGCGCTGCTGCAGGTCCTCGCCACCAGCCGGGTGGTGTGGCGGGGGCAGGTCACCGACCGGGCTGGCCGGCCCGCCGTCGCGGTGAGCGTCGATGACAGCGACGGCAGCGAACGCGACACCCTGCTGCTCGACCCGGCCACCGGCGCGGTCCTCGGCTACGAGGACGTCGTCCTCCGCAATCCCGGCAAGCTGGCCGGCCCGTTCCCGTTGACGGTGAAATCGCTGCTCTTCCTGTCCGCCGACTGGCGCGACGCCATCGACCCCGTCGACCCGGCGGCCACCAGCCGGCCGGCCTGACCGAGCCGCAACCACCGCGAAGGAAAGAGTCGATGCCCGAGATGACCCGCCGGCTGCCACGCTCGGCGTGGAGCGGCCGTGCCCGGTGCCTGCCAGCGGCGCCTGCCGTGGTGGCGCTGGTCGCCGGTCTGACGGTGCTGCCGTGGCTGGTCAACGGCTACGTGATCACCGTCGCCACGACCGTGCTCATCTTCGGGCTGCTCGCCTTGAGCACACAGTGGCTGGCCGCGACAGCAGGCCTGCACACCATCGGGCAGGGCGCCTACCTCGGCGTCGGCGCCTACACCGCGGCCATCGTCGCCGAGCACGTCACCGCTTCCGGCCCGGTGCAGACGGTCGCCGCAGCGGGCGCCGCAGCGACAGCGGGCGGGCTGGTCGGCGCGGTCGCCTACCGGGCCCGCGGCGTCACCTACCTGATGATCACCCTCGCCGTCGGGGAGCTCGCCGGCGTGATCGCGGTCCAGGCCCGGCCGGTGACCGGCGGCAGCGACGGCCTGCACGTCCCGCCGGTCCTGCCGCTGCCCGGTCTCGGCCCGCTGCTACGCGACGGCTGGGCCTACCTGTACGTCCTGGCGTGGACGGTGGCGATCACCGGCGGGATGGTGGTGGCGCACCGGTCCCGGTTCGGGCTGATCCTGCGCGGCGTCGCTGGACACGAGCCGCGGATGCGCGCCAACGGTCACCCCGTCCCCCGCCATCTGATTGCCGCGCAGGCCCTCGCCGCCGCCGTCGCCGGCGCCGCCGGAGCGCTCGCCGCCGCCGCGCACCACTACCTGTCCCCGGCCGACCTGGCCTTCGACGTGTCCGCGCTCGCGCTCGTCGCAGCGATCGTCGGCGGCCGGTCCATCACGCTGACGCTGCTCACCGCCGCCGCCCTGATCGTGGTCCGGGACTGGGCCGCCCCCGTCACCGGCGCCCACGCACCGCTGCTGCTCGGCATGGTGTTCCTGCTCGTGGCATACGCACCCCTGCGCCACACCCCCTGCCGGTGGTGGCGCCGGGTCGGCCCGTGGCCTCGGCGCGACGCGACGCGTCCGCAGCTGGGTGCGGCGCGGACGGACATGCGGAGCTCTACTGCGGCGCCACGCACCGACATGGAACCAGCCCAGGACCAGGTCCAGGAGCCCGCCCGGTGAGCGTCCTGCGCGCCGAAGGGTTGACCGTCCGGTACGGCGCTGTGACCGTCCTCAACGACGTCACCGTCACCGCGGCGGCGGGTTGCAGCGCGGTCATCGGCCCTAACGGCGCCGGCAAGAGCACGCTGCTGGCGGTGCTCGCCGGCACCCGCCGCCCCGACAGCGGCCGGGTCCGTCTCGACGGGCGGGACATCACCCGGCTCAGCGACCACCGCCGGGCCCGGCTGGGCATCGGCCGCACCTTCCAGCACCCGGCCATCGCCGCCGCCCTCACCGTCGCTGACAACCTCGCACTGACCCGCGCGCCCGCGAGCAGCGGTCACGACGCCGGACGCACCGCAGCCACCGGCGCCGACCGGGGCGCGGCGCCGGTCGACGTGATGGCCCTGGCGGACACGGCCGGGCTGCTGGCCGCTGCGGACGTGCCCGCGGGGCAGCTGCCGTACGGGCAGCAGCGGCTCCTGGAACTGCTCGTCGCGGTTGCCGCCGCCCCTGGCGTGCTGCTGCTCGACGAACCCACCGCCGGTCTCGACACAGCTGGCGTAGCCGCGCTCGCCGCGCTGCTGCGGGCGCTGCCCGCCGACGTCGCGACCGTCCTCGTCGATCACGACACCCGGTTCGTGTTCGACCTCGCCGACCACGTCACCGTCCTGGCCCACGGCACCGTCATCGCCACCGGCACCCCCATCTCCGTCGCGGCCGACCCGCAGGTCCGGCGCAGGTACCTGGGCGACAGCCCCGCCGCCCAGCCTGCCGTCACCCCTCGAACGGCACCGACCGGCGCACCACCTGTCGGACGACACGGCCGGGAACCGGCGTTGGAGGTGCGGGGCATGCACGCACGTCGCGGCGTCGCACAGGTCCTGCACGACGTCGACCTCACCGTCGCGGCCGGTGCGGTGACCGGGGTCGTCGGCCGCAACGGCGCCGGCAAATCCACGCTGCTGGACACGATCGCGTCCGGCCGCGGCCTGCTGGCAGGCGAGATCACCCTGCATGGGCGCCTGCTGTGTGGCGGGCACGGGACCACCGGTGGTGACCGTGCGGGCCGCTCCGGGCCGGTGGCGATGCGCGTGCACCAGCCTTATCCGGCCGGTGTCGGATGGGTTCCGCAGCACCGGGGGCTGTTCGCCACTCTCACCGTGGCCGAGCACCTCAGCATCGCCGGCCGTCATCAGGCCGGTCGTGACCGGACCTGGTCAGGGCAGCGGGCTGCCGTGTCCGAACGGATCGCCACGCTGTTCCCGGAACTGGCCGCCCGGCTGCGGCACCGGCCGCACCAGCTGTCCGGCGGTGAACAGCAGATGCTGGCGATCGCCCGAGCCCTCGCCGCCGACCCCACCGTGCTACTGCTCGACGAACCGGCCGAAGGTCTCGCCCCGCAGGTCATCGACCGGCTCGCCGACGTGCTGACCACGCTCGCCGGCGACGGGCTCAGCATCCTGCTCACCGAACAACACCTCGGCCTCGTCACCGCCGTCGCCGATCACATCGTCGCTCTCGACGGCGGTCGCATCACCGACCGCCTCGACCGCGCCGCGGTCCGTGCCGACCCGGACCGGCTGCACCAGCTGCTGCTCGCCTCCTCGGTGACCCCCGCCGATCCCGGGCTGCGGGGGCGGCGATGAACCGCCAAGGGCAGCTGCGGTGGCCGCTGTGGCGGCGGGTGTCCTGCGTCGACTGCGGCTACCCGCTCATCCCCGACGCAGTCTGGCCGGTCCGCAGCTACACGTGCCGATGCGGCCTCCGCCGCGACGCCGTCGCGCTCGAGACGCGGGTGTTCACCGCCTGTTGGGCGGCCGAAACGGCCAGGACCGGCGGGCGGGTCCGGCCGTACGTCCTGGCCGCCGCATGGGACCGCCGCCCCGCGACCCGGCATGCCGCCGCTCTCGACAGCGTGACGGCGTTCGTGTCGAGCGTGGTGCCCGCACCGATCGAGGTCCTGGCCCGACCCGCCGCCGCACCACCAGGCCCGGCCACCCGCCAGAGCACCGCACGACAGCCGTCCGGTCCGTCGCCCGCGCCGAAAGGAACGCCATGCCACTCCGCCAACCCCCGCGCCGCCTCGCGCCGCCGACCGCGCACCGCACCGCACCGGCGGTGACCGGTTCCCGCCGGGCGGACCGGACTCGGCAGCTTTCGATGCTGTGCCTGGCGGCGCTCCTGCTACCCACCCCCGCCGGCAGCGCGCCCGGAGTGGGGGTGACGCTGCCCGGCGCAGCGGTCGACCAGCCGTACAGCGAGGTGCATCTGCTTCGGTGGACCGTCAGCTCCACCCGCGGCGGCGGGGACAGCGTCCGGCAGATTGTGGACAGTTGGCGGTGGCGTCACGACCTGGACGGCTCCGGCCTGCTGCGCCAGGGTTCACCAGCCGCCGCATCGGCAGTGTTTCCGCCCGGTGCGCTGCCGCTGTGGTCTGGCACCGTCGCGGTGCCCGGGGATCCGGACGGGTTGCGGCGGCTGCTGACCCGCGACATCGATACGGCGCCCGGATCGCCGGACACAACCGTCCTGGCTCGCATCGCTGACCTGTCCAGCGTGTACTGCCCTACACCGGCGCAGCGCGCCGCAATCGTCGGGCTGATCAATGACCGCATCGGCCCGCCGACGACATCCACCGGGCCGACCGACACGTACACCGCCACGGTGGCCGGCACACGGTGGACGCTCACCGTCGAGCATGCCACCAACGTCCTGCTCGGCGTGGACACCGTCGAGGTCTCGACGGACGGCGCGACACAGGCGCAGCACACCGACTACCTCAGCTGCCGGCACACCCACGCCCCGCACAGCACGGCGAACGGCGACGCGGCGTGACCGACGACCCGCGCCGCCGACGCCGCCGCACCCGCCGGCAACCACACCCGGCACCGGCCACAGATTTGCTGCCGGACACCGCGCTGCTGCAGCGCATCGCCGACACGCTGATCAACCCCACCCGGCCACGGGCCACCACCAGCAGCGACGCGGAACACGGCGCCGACCACAGCGCCGACCCGGACGCGCTCATCGTGGACGGCAAGCAGATCGGCACAGTCCGGGCGTTGCACCGCAGCCGACTGCTGCAGACCGACCGCGTCGAACTCGCCTCCGGCGCAACCCTGTTCTGGAAACGGCTCACCGGACCCCTCCGCGCCGAAACCGGCACCCTCACCGTGCTCGCCAGCACGGAAGGACCCGTCACCCGGGTCGGCTCCGGACAGCGCCCAGGCGACACCGCGGCGTTCGCCGTGCCGGCGGTGCTGGCAACAGTGCACGAGTCCCTGACCGACGGGCTGCTGCTGCAGGACCTCGGGCCGGCGCCGCTGCCGTTGCCCAGCGATGCGTGGCCCAGCACCGTGCGCGCCATCCACACCACCCCGGCACCCGCCTGGCTTCCTACGATCGACGGGGCACACCTGGCGTCCCTGCCGGCACGGGCCCTGGCGCACCTGGACGCGTTGCGCGCCGACGGCGTCGGCCGCTGGCCGGACAGTGACCGCATCGCCGCCGACCTCGCCTACCTGCGCAGCCTCGGCCAGCACCGCAGCAGCGGCGCCACTACCGCTCCCTACGGCCTGTGCCACAGCCGACTCGACCACAGCGCGCTGTTCGCCACCGCCGACGGGACCGTGTACGTCCTCGGCTGGGCGTGGGCCAGCCGAGGCCCTGGCCTGCTGGACCTCCTCGGCTCCTTACCTCTGGGCGCTGACGGTAACTACGACGCGTTCGACGCCCACGACGAGGTCCTCGACGCCTACCTCGCCGCCGGCGGCGACCCCGCCGCTGAACGAGACCGCGGTGGGCTACCGGCCACCCGCTGGGCCGCCGGCTGGCATCGCGTCGTCCAGGCCGAACGCCTGCTGCACATTGTCGCCACATGGCTGGATCACCCCGACGACGCCGAGCACCAGCGCGAGGTCGCCGCCTTGCTGCACGAGGCGGTCCAATGTCTGCGCTGACCCCCACAACCGGCCCGGGCGGCCCGTCCGACACCGAGTCACCCCAGCCACACGATCGGCCGGCAGCAGTCGAGCCTGTCGAGTCCGGCCGGCAGGTGGGCGCCGGCATCGTGCTTCCGGCGCCGTCATCGGAGACCGCCACTCGAACCCGGCGATCCGCCGGAGCACGTGCCGTGATCGCAACCTGCCTGGCCGTCGTGGTCTTGCTCGGTGTGCTGGTCGTCGCCGGCGGCGGCACAGGTTCGCTGGTACGGGCCACGATGCACTGGACAGGGCTGCCCCATGCGGCTGGTGACCGGTTCGTGCTCGTCCGGCGCGCGTTCACCATCGGGTGCCGTGTCGTGGACGGCGCCGTCCTGCGCAGCGGCGGTCATCGGGCCGGCGACTGTACCCGACTGCGGATGCCGGCACTCCCGCGGCTGCCGCAGGTCGGTACCCACCCCCTCACCGTCCACAGCGGATCTGCGTCGCAGGTCAGCGCTGTGTCCCGGTAGCAGCCCGGCGCGACGACGCGCCGGGTCACCCTCATCCGCTCCACGGAAGGATTCGATGACACTCGCACCACGACGGCTGAGACTGGCGTTGACCGCGCTCGCGGTCGCCGTCACCGCCACGGTCGGCACGGTCGCACCGGCCCGGCCTGCCGCAGCGATCGTCGGCGGCCAGAGCGCTAACGGCCCCTACGACGGGGTCGCCGCCGTCCAGGTCGTCTTCCCGGGTCTGGGGACCGCGCTGTGTGGCGGTACCTTGATCCGCGCCGACTGGGTCCTCACCGCGGCGCACTGCGTCAGCGACGACGCGGCGGCACCCGCCGCGGTCGCGGTCCCGGCGGGCAACATCACCGTCTGGGTCGGCAGCCTCGACCGCACCAGCGGCGGCGAGAGCGTCACCGGCAAGGCGGTCTACCTGGCGCCGACCTGGGCATGGGCGGCGAACTGGCCGGCATCGCCGGTCTCCGACTACGCCCTGGTCGAGCTCACCCGGCCGGTTGCGGCGCCGCCGATGCTGCTGGACGTCGTCCCGGTTCCCGAGGCCGGTGACGTGCGGCTGGTCGGCTGGGGACTCACCGCCTACCCGCCCACGGCCGGTCCGCCGTCGCTGCTGCAGGAGCGCGACACGGTGCGGCTGCCGGACGGCGACTGCGCCGGTGGGTTCCTCGGCCTCGGCGAAGTCTGTCTCGGCGGCGGCGCCTGCTACGGCGACTCCGGCTCCCCGAGCCTGCACCGGCTCATCCCCAAACCCACGACCGGCCAGCCGAACCGGCGGCCGGTGTGGGCAGCGAACGGCATGGCGAGCCGGGAGACCAGCGCAGACAGCCCGTGCGCGGACCCGACCGTCTACACGGACCTGACCTGGATGCCGCTGCGGCTCTGGGTGTGGACCACGATCCGTGACCACCGGTCGCCGCCGTGCCGGTGCGCGCCGACCGGACCGCTCGACGCCGCGGGGGCAGACCGCGTCCGGCGGCTCCGCCCGGCGATCAACCGATGACCACCTGACACGAAACACCCGGCTCCAACCGCGTCTGGCCTGGCGTTCCCCATCGACACGGGGAGCGCCAGGCCGGGACCCGGACCGGCGCTCGGACCGGAGCTCGGACCGGAGCTTGGACCGGAGCTTGGACCGGAGCTTGGACCGGAGCTTGGACCACCGGACGAATCGCCGGCGCCGGACCGAGTCCACCCATCCGATCAGAGCGCACTGAGCGCCAGCACCGAACGAGAGGGGCCATGATGATGGATCGACGGCACGCCACTGGCAGCGGCGTCCCGGCCACCCAACCTTCGGGCTGGTCCGCCGCCGGTCGCGGTGCTGCCGGTGCTGCACGCGCCTGCGCGGTCGAGCCGCTGGAGACGTTGCTCGCCGAGGCTCGTGACCATCTGGCCGGGTGGCGGTTCCAGGCCGCCCGGCAGGTCCTGGCGGCGGCGTACAGCGGGCTGGGCCGCACCGATCACACCGACGACCTCGCCGCGCAGATCGCGGTCCTGTATGCGGAGGTCCTCCGCGACACCAACCGCCTCGCCGACGCCCAGACCCTCGCCGAACCCCTGGTCGATGATCTGACGGCCCGGTACGGACTGCGGCACCCAGCCACCGTGCAGGCCCTCGCGGTCCTCGGCGCCGTCTACCACGACCTGGACCGCCTCGCCGACGCTGACGACTGCTACCACCTCGTCCTGCTCAGTGGCGCCGCACCGAACGGACCGGCCGGGCGGGCGGCGCGACGTACTGCGGCGAACCAGGCACTGCTGCGCCACGACCGCGGCGACACCGCTGGCGCCATACATGACCTCACCACCGCCCACGACGTGCTGCAGCGGGTGCAGGGCGCGGCGAACCCCGACACTCTGCACGTCGCCGCGGACCTCGCACGTCTGCTGCACCAAGCCGGCCAGACCCGCGACGCCCGACACCTGCTCACCACCAGCATCACCGCCGCCCGCGCCGGCCTGTCCGATGACCATCCCCTCGTCGGGCGCCTCAACGCCGACCTGCTCACGCTCACCGGCAGCACCGGAGGCGGAGCACATCAGATCGGTTGCGCGGGAGACGGCGCGGGCCGTCACCGGGAAACCCGTCCCGGTGGCCGGGCCACGACCGGCGCCGCAGCACGACCGGCAACGCCGGCAGCTGCGCCCTACCTGCTGCTGACGGCTCCGCTCGCCGGCGCAGCCATCGGATGCGCTGTCGCAGCCCTGCTCGGCGTCCTCGGGATCCTCGGCGTCCTCGGTGTGAGCGCAGTGCCCAGGGCGTCTGGAACGGAGGCACGCCGATGACCGAAGCCACCAGCCGGCAGCCGGCCAGCGACACCGCCGGGCCACCTGACGCCGACGACGCGACACTCGAACTGCGCACACGGATCGGCGACCTGCACGCCGCAGGCCGTTGCGCTGAGGCGCACCTGCTCGTGCCGACGGCCGTCGACGAGATCCTCGCCGGTCCTGCGGCACCGACGACGCTCGCGGCTGTCGCGGCGCTGTTCGCGATGCTGGAGTCCTGCCACGAGCACGACGACGCGACCGCCGTGGTCGCCCAGCTCGTCCCGGACGGCCCCGACGTTGGCGTGCTCCCGCTGATCGCGGCGCAATGGGAGATGCCGCCGGGCGGCTTCGCCGAACACACCGACGGCTCTGACCGCACCGAGGACTTCGGGCGTACCGCTCACCTCGAGCACGCGTCGCGTCATCACGCCGACGTGAGATGTTCCCGTCCCGACTGCCCGCTCCCGCGTGGCGGCTCCGCGTTCGCGGCCCGCTGGTACGCCGCGGTGTTGTCCGGGCACGACCCGGCCACTGCCGGGCGCGACGCGAGCCTCGAACTGCTCGCCGCGCGGTTCACCGGGCTGCCCGACGCCGACCGGCAGACGACCGCGTCCGCAGCACAATGGGCCGACTACCTGTGTCGGTGCGCGGTCGCCCGCGCGGCGCTGCTGACCGGGTCGCCGCCGTTCACCGCGGACGGCGCCACCCCGGCGGACACCGACCCGGTAGGAGACGGCGCAGGCAAGGAGGCAGCCGCGCGGCTGGCGATCACGGTGATGTCCGACGCCGGGCACCTGATGAGGGCCGCGGCCACCCGCGTCCGTCTCGCCAGGCTGCTGCACCGCCACGGCCGCTGCGACGACGCCCTGACCGAGGCCGACGAGGCCACCGGCACCTGGCGGTCTGCGCGGCCGGCCGCCGACGACCGCAACCTGACGTTGGCGATCCGGATCGCGGCGCTCTACGACGCCTGCCACCGCCACGACGAGGCGCAGCAGATCCTCGACGATCTCAACACGCCCGACCCGGCGCTGCTGCCGGACCCTACCTCGCGCGCCGCCAGCGGCGCTGCGATGCGGTGGCTGATGGTGCTGGAGGAGTCCCGGATCGCCGCGGCGGCCCACGCCCGCCTGTTCCATCCCGATCAACGGTGCGAGCACCGGCGGTGCCGGCAGCAGCTGACCGTCGCGGCTGACCTGCCGCACCTGCAGCTGCTGCGCGTCCTGCTGCCGCTGCACCAGCAGCGCCGGTCCACGCAGCTGCTGCCGGCGCTCGCCGCGCACCTGACCGGCTTCGACCCGGCCATCAGTCAGCCCGGCATGGGGTTGGTCGGCCTAGCCGTGATGTACGTGCTGAACGCGGTCACCGACCCGGTGTCGCAGGAACCCGACATCGTGTTCGGCTGGGCCGGCTACGCCTGCCGGGCAGCGACCGACGAGACGCAGGCCGGTCGGTCGAAGCTGTGGGTGGCCGCGCAGACCGCGCTGCTGCACGCCGCCGTCGTCTACGACACCCACGAGCGGGCCCGTGACCACGCTGTCGCCGCCGCCGGTGAGCTCCTCGCCTACTACACCCGGCCCGGCGCCGATGACGCCGTGGCCGCGGTCAACGCGCGGGTGAACTTCGCCGCAGCCTTGCACACAGCCGGCCGGTGCGCGGAAGCGGCCGACCATGTCCATGGCGCGTGGCGGCAGGCCCGGCACCTGCACGCCGACGACCCGACCCAGCGGCGGGTGGCCCGTGCGGCCGGAAACCTTGCCGCTGCCCTGCTCGGCGCCTGCCACCACCACCGGCAAGCCGTCGACATCCTCGCCGAAGCCGCGCATCGCTTCCCCCCTCTGCAACCCCGCGAACACACTGGTGACGTAGCAGGCCCCGACACGGCGGGGCAGGACACGGTCGCCGAGCCTCGCGAACCTCACGAGCCCTACGAGCTGCACGAGTTGCAGGTCCGTGGCGACCGGCACAGCGCTGAGTTCCACCCGGACAGTCCATGCGCAGGTGGACGGCACGCTGCGCACATCGCTGCCACGCTCGCCGTCGTCACCGCCGCTACAGCCGGGACCGCACCCGGCGGACCCGCCGCACCACATACCAGCACCTCATCGTCACATCCGGCCCGCCAACCGGCGGCGGGCAGGACCGCTCTCGTCGGAACGGATGACCCTGCCATGACCACCGCACGCCCACACCGCCGGTTCGCGATCATCGGTATCGCCGCCGTGACGCTCGCCGTGCCCACCGCCTTCGCCGTCGCGTTCGCGGGCGGATCCTCTCAGCCCACCAACCGCGGCGCCGCACCCGCAGCAGCCACCAGCAAGAACGCGGGCAGCAGCCAGCAGAACCCGTGCGAACCCGCGCGGTCGACCTCGCCCCCGTCCAGCCAGCCCAGCGAGTCCGGTCAGTCCGGAGCTACTGGCAATGCTGGTGCGGCGTCGCCGAGCGCCCCAGGTGCCATGCCGTGGCTCGCCGGGGGCCTGGTGCCGGCGCCAGAGGATGCGAGCACCGGCCAGTACACACTGATCAGCTTCCGGGAGTGGGCGGCGGACCTGGCCGGGAACGGGCCCCGGCGCGGCACCGTGACCGAGGTCGTCGAGGACCACACGCGGGTGATCGCCGCCGACGGTTCCGGCCACGAGACCATCACCCGATACCCGGCCGGGACCACCAACCCGAGTCCCGGCGCAGCTGGTGCGAGGACCCGCACCGAGCACCGGGACCCAGGCGGGTTCCGCGACGGGATCGCCCCGCCCATCAGCAGCGATCCGGACACGCTCGCCGCCCAGATCGACGTCGTGCAGCCGTGGGAGAACGGGCCGTTCGCCGGGATACGGGCCATCGCCGACACCGCGACGTCCCACGTGCTGCCGTGCCGGACCCGGGCAGCCGCTCTGCACCTCCTGGCCAGCCGCGGCGGCCGTGACGGTGGCACGGTCACGGACCGGGCCGGGCGGACCGGGACCGCTATCACCGTCGACAGCGGTGACGGCGCCGTCCGCGACATCCTGATCATCGACCGGCGCACCGGCGTGATCCTCGCCTACGAGATGCGGCTGCTGCGCAACCCCGGCCGGCTCAAGGGTCAGTTCCCCCGCACCGAGAACTACGTCCTGCTGCTCGCCAGCCACCGCAGCACCACTCCAGCACTCGCCACGCCCATGCCCTGACCGGCGCCCGGCAGCGCTACGCGCCGGCACGCACGCGTACCGGCGCCGGCCAGCCGGACACCGCAACCGGCCCCCGGTGCCCGAGCGCAGCGGCAGCCGCAGCGCCGACCGCCCGTCCTGTCAGCAACTCTCTTGAACCGAAGGAGTCCTCCCCATGACCAGTATCCGAGCCAGCCGCTGGCTCGCGCCGGCAGCGGCGGCCGTCGTCGTCGCCGCGATCAGCAGCGCCGCCGTCGTGCTGCAACAGGCGGCGGACACATCCGCCGCATCGACCACCGGGAGCTCATCGCCACCAACGGCGCTGCCAACGCCACCGTCGGCGGGAACGCCGGCGGTGGCCGGCACCGCCGGGACGCCGGTCGCCGACCCGCAAGCTGTCCTGCGCCGGCTGGCCGGACACCTGCAGGCCGCAGCGACCGACGGGCGGCACGGCGCGTTCGAGTACGTGTCCACCCGGGTCGCGCAACTGACCGGACCGCCGACCGCGACCGGCGCCACCGGCGACCTCGCCATGTCGCAGGTGACCTCCTGGACGAGCACCCGCGGCAGCGGCCGGTCCGTCACCTACGCCGTCCCGGACTCCGTGCCGGTCTGCCCGCCCACCTCGGATGAGACGTGGGATGAACCGCACCCGATGGACGGACCTCTCGAAGGTACTCCCGACGCGTTGCTGGAACGGCTCGTCGAGCCTGGCAGCCAGGTCGCCAGCCGCACCAACTTCAAGGGCGTCGACCTGTTCGGGCAGATCAGCGAGCTGGCCGCGACCCGGATCCTGCCCCGCGACACCCGCGCCGCGCTGCTGCAACTCCTGGCCGTGCACCCCGACGTGGAGGTCCGCGTCGACGTGCGTGACCCGCTCGGCCGGCCCGGCATCGCGGTCAGCATGCTGCTGCTCACCCCGTTCGGACCCGACCCGGTGCAGCGGACCCTCATCTTCGACGCGGGTACCGGCGAACTCCTTGCCGCCGGCCCGCAGTTCCAGACCGCCGTACCACCCACGCCCGCGCCCCTACCCGCGGCAGAGCCGGCGGCCGGCATCCCGCGTGCGGCACAGCCAGGGCTGCTCGTCACCAGCCGCGCATACACCACCGGCACCCACACTCCGGCACCGCCGTGCAGCACCCCCACCGTCACCCGGACCGCCACCCAGACGCTGCGCCTGCAGCCGCTCAGCATCCACCTGCCGCACCCGCCCAGCTTCGCGCCGTTCGGTCCGCACCACCTGCCGGCGGTCCGCGACGCCGCGCTGCCGCCCGGCCCTGCCGACGGTCACCGCGGCCAGCCCGGACGGGCCGGGTGGCTTGGCCGGGATGACCGCCGGCGCCCCGCCATCCGGGCGGCGTGCGGGGATCCGCGGTGAACGCCGGGGAACAGGACCTGGACGAGGAAGACCGCGCCTTCGACGCATGGCTGGCCGCGATCAACGACCGGGCCACGGCCGACGCGTTAGCGCTGTTGCAGCGGGACCCTACGACGGCGCCCGACGATCCCGAACTGGTCGACCACGCCATCGACCTGGGCATGATGAGCCTCATCGACGGCCGGGAGGACTGGCCGTTCCGTGACGACATCCTGGCCTGGCTCCGGTACGCCGACAGCGCCAGCCCCCGGGTGCACAGCCCGGACAGCGACGAACCCGACACCGCCGCATACCTGCTCCGAACGGTGCTCACCCGGCGGCAGGACTTCCCAGCGGCGCTCGCCGTGCAGCGCCGCCTCATCCGACACCACCACCGCCACAACCACCACCTGAGGGTCCGCGACAGCCAGATGACCTTCGCCGAACTGCTGCAGACCGCCGGGCAATGCGACCGGGCAGCGGGCGCCATGGACCGGATCTGGCGCGCATGGCAGCGCAGCGGCGGCAAGGACCGGAGGTGGCGCGCCCTGCCGTGGCCGACCTGGCCCAGGCAGGACGGGGAAGGGCTGAAGATCGTCATGCGGCTCGTCGTCGGGCTCGCCACCTGCGGCCAGACCGACGCCGCCGCCCGGCAGGTCACCGCAGCCGCCCCGTTCCGGCCCCACGAACCGCGCCGCGACCACCTCGCCGTCCGAATCCACTACGGCAGCCTCATCAGCGAGCAGTGGCGCACACACCGGCCACACTGCACGCGGACCGCCACCGGCATCCCATCGCACGAGTGGTTGGACAAGGTGCTGACCCGATGACCCTGCCCACAGCGCAACCCAAGACGCAACCCGACCTGCCGCCGACGGCGCGGGCATCGCGGGCCGTGCGCCGCACCGCCAGGACCGCCACCACGCGGCACCACACACTCGTGCCCGAAGGTACGCCGCACGACGCATCGGCCGAGCCGCCGCGCCCCCACACCCAGCGCCCCAAGCCGGAAGCCGGCCAACGGGTCCGGTTGCTGGACCGGGACAGGGCGTGGTTCGGTGAAAGCACCGGCGACACGGTGCCGACCGTTGCCCGCGTTGAGGACTACCTCCTCGGCCGGTACAGCAACTTCACGGTCGACCGCGAGCTGGGCGACGCCCTCACCGCAGTGTGGCCGGCGCTGCCCGCCCACATCCGTGCCCGGCGAGCCCTGCACTGCTGGATGACCGCTCGCCTGATCCGCGACGGCGTTCGACAGTTCTTGGACGTGGGCTGCGGCATGGTCGGGTTCGACGCGATCCACGAGATCGCCGCGGCGCACACCTCCGAGCCGGTCACCGTCCTCTACATCGACACCGACCCGACCGTCGTCGCCTACAACGATGCGAGAACCCGCCACAACAGCCGACTCCGGTCGATTCGTGGTGACCTCGGCGATCCGGACACGTTCCTGCCATGCGCCAGTTGCACCGACCGCACCGGTTCCAACTGTTCCGTTGGCATCGCCGGCGTCATCGATCCTGCGGCGCCGGTCGCGGTGCTCCTGTCTGGTGTCCTCGAATACCTGCCACCGATCGTCGACGTGACCCGCGTGCTGAGCCGCATCCTCGGCCGGGTCAGCCCCGGCAGCTACCTGGGCGTCACCCAGCTCCTGCCCGGCCCCGACCTGACACCGCTCCTGACGCAGGTCACCGCTCTGTACGCGCGGAGCCCAACCGGTCTGCACCCGCACAACAGCCACGACACCATCGGCCTATGGCAGGACCTCCATACCTTGCACCCGCTGATGTCACTCGACGCCGATCCCGATCCCGATCCGGGCCCGTGCGGCACTCCGTCCGCTGCGCCAGCAGGATCCTGTCCCCGGCGCGTCACCGCTCACACCGGCCAGCCCAACATATTCCCCGACCTGCACACGACACTCGTCCGCGTCGAACCGGCCGATAGCTCAACCGGGCCACGGCACGCGGCCAACGCCTCCGCAGGCCGGGCCGCCCGGAGTGCGCAGCGATGAGCACTGACCCGTTCGCGAGCCGGATCACCGGCACCGTCCGGCAACCTGCACCGGAGGACCACCAACGATGACCCCTCACACCTGGCGCACCAGCACCAGCACCCGTTCCGCTGCCCTTCTGAGGCTTCGGCGCACGGTGGCACACCTTGCCGCCGCCGCGTCTGTGCTGCTGGCCGGATGCCACAGCGCACCGCCGCCACCAGCGCACACGCCCAGCCCAACCGCGACGGCGGCCACGACCACGACCCTCACCCCCGAAGCGGTCGAGGAGCTGGCGATGCACCTGGCCCCGCAGACCTCCGACACCACCACCGGCCGTTACGAGCACATCGTGTCCCGCACCGGCGACGTCGACGACGCTGGGCAACCCACCGGACCGCAACTCCGCCGCGAATACTGGACCGACACCGTCGGAACCGGGCGGACACTCCAAGCTCAACTCGCCAACACCAACGCCAACACCAACCCGGGGTTGGATTCGGTCATTGTCCGCTGCCCGCCCGCCGACACCCGACGCAACGACCGGATCACCATGTGGGACGGGCCGATCCCGCCCGACCCGAACACGCTGCTGCTGTGGCTGCTCCCCAAGAGCCTCGACGACGAACCGCAGAGCACCCTCAACCTGGTTCTGCTGCGCCGGGTCACCGACCTGTTCCACAACCGTCTGGTTCCACCGGCCTCCCGCGCCGCTCTCCTGCGAACCCTCGCCCGGCAACCGGGCCTCGACTTCGACCTCGTCCAGTCCCCGAACAGCCGATGGCTCAGCGTCCGCAGCCGCGGTCACGAGCCGATCACACCCACCGGCAGCGCCGTTCCCACCGGCCGGATGCTCGTCATCGACGCCGACACCGGCAACCTCAGCTGGTCCAAGATCTTCCCACTCACCGGCCAGCCCAGCACCGCACCACACCCGGGCACCGCCGGCCAGACCCCGCCCGAAAAGCAACAGCAGCTCACCATCACGATCATCAGCCGCGACCGCACCACCGACATCGAACACACCGCACAGACCTGCGCACCACCCGACAATGGCTGATCACCTCGCGGCACCCGGGCAGGGCGGGGCGTCAACGGCGACGGCCGGTGTTCAGACGGTAAGCCGGTGACGGCATCACGCGGGCCGGAGCACACGCCGGCGACGGCGGAAGCGGTCTGCCGCGTTTCGGTGGCGCAGACGGCGACGGCGTCAGCGAGACGAAGGACGCCGGTGACGCTGGCGGCAAGAGCCACTCAGCCCTGAAGCACCACCTCGTGATCGCACCCCACCCCCAGCCGACACCCAGTACCCACCGCAGCCGGTCCGTGCAACGAACCGGAGCCACCGACATAGATACCCGGCCGCACCACCCGACGACCCCGCAGCTGTCGGAGCAACACCCCGGCGAACCAGCGCGCGGCGAGTCGGCGGCCGGACGGACCGATAGCACGAAGGTCCGCGACGAACCACCCGATACAGGAAGGCCCAGACCGTGACGACGCAGGACAGCGCCGGCGCCTCACCACCTCCCGACCCGACCGGACCCGGCCGACCGGCCGGTGTACATCCGCTCCTGGACGGGCCCGACTGGCTGGAGAGCCTGGACCCGGAGACGCTGCTCGCGCCGCTGCGTGGCGGGGACGGCAGGCTGCCGGCCGGCAGCCTCGGCAGCCCGGCCGCCTGGTTCGAACGGACCTTCGCCGACTGGCTGCGCGCAGGCTCCGCCGAGCCAGATGATCAGGCCGCCCGCTACCTGGACGTGATCGCCGTCGGCGGCGCTGCGCAGGCGTGGACGCTGTGCTGGCACCAGCAGCGGCCAGAGCCCGGACGGACCGAGCTGATTACGCCGATGTGGACCAGCCTGCCCGCTGTCCTGGCCGCCGCAGCCGTCGGCTGGACCATCCGCTGGACCGCCGTCGATACGGCGCTCACCCTGGACCGCAGAGCCATGGCCGACGCGGTCACCGAACGCACCGGTGCTGTGCTCGTCACCCACCCGTACGGGTCGGCGTGTGACACCAGCCGGCGCCGTCTCGACCTCGACGACCAGCGCCACCGGCAGCCGCGCTGGATACCGATCATCGAGGACGCCACCACCGCCTGCGGCACCAACCACAACTACCAGCTCGTCGGGGCCCCGGGCCACGAACGTCCCGCGGCGACCGTGTTCGCGTTCGACGACCGCACCCAACTGTTCGGCCTCGGCGACGGTGCCGCCCTGGTCACCGCCCGATACCCCGAACACCTGCACGATCTGCGGGAACTGCGCGACGACACCGGGGCATGGGCGGACCTCGCACCGGGCGCTCGACCCCGCCGCATGTCGCGCCAGACAGCGCTGATCGGCGTGCGACAACTGCCCCTGCTCCAACCCGCCATCGAGGAACTGCACCACCGCAAACAGCTCCTTCGCCGCCTCCTCGACGACGCCCCCGCCCTGCGGTGGTGGCCGCAAGCCGACCCGGACGGCGACACCGCCACCACCCTGATCGCCTACCTCCCCGACACCACCCACGTCACCCACGCCGTCACTGCCCTCCGCGCCGGCGCCGTCGACGCCCACCCCCTCCTCCTGCCGCCTGCGGAAACGACCACCGACCAGGCCGGCAGCCAACCCGGCCGGCAATCTTGCGGCTGGGCGGGCGACTGGGCCGACACCCTGCGCGAGCACGGCATCGACCCACCGGACACCGAACTCTGCACCGCACAGCGGCAACTCCTGCACACCGGCATCAGCATCCCGATGACCAAGCTACGCACCGACGACGCCGTCACCGGAGCCGCCCGACTGCTCCGCACCACCCTCACCTGACCACGACAGCGGCAAGCACCCGGTGAACGCGTACATCGGTCGCCCTCGCCGCCACGACCGGCAAGCGGCCGACCAGGCGATCAGAACGTCGCCATGTGCCGGACCAGCGCCGACGAGCTGGCTTCCCGCAAGTCGAGAACGGAGCAGTTGGTCGAGTAGGAGGAGTCACGGATCATGAAGTTGTTGACGGTCAACGCCTTGGACCTCTACAGGTTTCCCGGCGATGCTGTGCTGGAGGAGCGGTACGAACGGGTCGCGGCGTTGATCCGGTCGTTCGACGCGGACATCATCGCGGTGCAGGAGATCATCGCCGATGGTGTCGACGCGGCGGCGAAACGGCCGGGGGCGGTGGCCGGGCTGCGCCAGCTGGCTGAGGCCGTCGGTCGGCGCTGCGACGCCGATGGGGTCCCTGCGCTCGCGGTCGGCGGGATCATGCACCACACCGGGCTGTTGTGGCGCGACGGGATCACCGTGGTACCGGGGAGCGTGCACACCCTGACCCGCGAGGGTGCCGGGACGTGGCACTGCGCGGTCAGTGCGGTCTTCGACGTCGGCGGGCCGCGGATGCGGGTCGGGTCGGTGCAGCTGTCGCCGTTCGACCAGACGCGGAACGTGATGGACGTCAACCAGCTGCTGCGGGTGTTCAACCCCGGCGACGTCGCGGGGTTCCTCGGCGGCGACTTCAACGGTGTCGGCGCGGATCCGGGCTATGACCCGGACCCATATCAGGGCGTGGGCTGGCACCCGGACTTCGTCTATCAGCTTGATCAGGACGGTGCGGTCGACCGGCGGGCCACGGTGCGGCTGGAGTCGCCGCGGCTTGGCCGGATGCAGGACTGCGCCCGCCTCGCCGGTGTCCCGTGGACGGCCACGACCGGGCATCATCCGGCGGACGCGCACCCGTCCCGGCGGATCGACCGCTGGTACGGCACCCATCACGTGCCCGCCGCGGCGATCCTCGGCGTCGCCGTCGCCGACCGTGCGGTCGTCGGGGACTGCACCGACCACTGCCCGGTCCTGGTCGAGGTCGACCCGGCCCGCCTGCACGGGCAGTCGCGGGTCCGCCGGTGACCGGCCGATGCCCGGGGGCGTGGGGCGTCGGCGGCATCGGGCAAGGCCCGTGGCTGACCAGCTGGCGAACACCGACTTCGACCGGCCGTGTCCGACGCAACGCGGTGACCATCGCATGCGCCACAGGTAAGCCCGCGGCGGCGACGTACGCCGGCCGGACACAGGAGATGAGGAGATCATGGAGCGTTTCATCAGCGACGCGCGGGTCTGGCGTGAGCCGTCCCGGTTCCACGTGTACGTGCTGCCGGACCTGCACCGCGACCAGGCCCTGGCTGGGTTGATCGGCAAGGCCCGCACGGTCATGGCCGGGTATCCGGCGATCGCTGCGGTTCCCGACGCCTGGCTGCACGCCACGGTGCAGATGGTGACCGGCCGCGCCGGCGACGACATCACCACCGGCCAGCGCGAAGCCCTGACGGCCGCGGTGCAGCACCGCCTCGGCGGGGTCGCCCCGTTCACCGTCACCGCCGGGTCGGCGCTGGCGAACCGGTCCGGGGTTGTCCTCGACCTCGACGGCGACGAGCCGGACGAGCCGTGGACAGCGCTGTCGTCGGGCGTCCGTGACGCGATCACCGACGTGTTCGGGCCGGGCAGTACCGACTACGACCCGGGACCGCCACACATCACCCTCGGCTACGCCCACGGGCCCGCCGACTCCGGCGAGGTGCAAAGCGCCCTGCGCCGGACGGTCCGCCCCTCCCACGCACCGCTGCACGTCGACGCGGTCTGGGTCCTCGACGTCATCCAGGACCCCGCCCGCAGCGAGTACCGGTGGCGGCAGCCGGTCGCTCGGATCCCGCTGCACGGCTCTGCGCGGTGACCACCGCCCGCGCGGCACGGGCAGACACCCTGGCAGGCGCTGCCGGGGTGTCCGCGATCAGCTGGCCGGCACCGGCACCGGCGCCGGGTAGGCAGCACACTGCTCCGTCACGTCTGGAAGGAAACCAGCGCACATGTCAGGCGAATACAGCTTCTACACCTGGAATCTGAAGGACTTCTGGGCGGCCGGCGGCGACGCCGACCGGTACGCGGCGGTCGTCGAGGTGATCCGGGACCTCGGCGCGACGGTCCTCGCCGTGCAGGAGGTGATCGCCGCGGATCAGGCCGCCGCGATGGCGCAGCTGGCCCGGCTGGCCGACCTGACCGGGATGACCGCCACCGTCAACACCGCCAGTACGGGCAGCACCGGCGGGGCCGATGTCCAGCCGGTCCATGCCGGCGGTGCTGGCGGCCACCGGTTCGCGACGGGCCTGCTGTGGTCAGCCGATGCCGGCATCACCGTGCACGAGGACACGTTCCGGGTCTACGGGAGCAGCGACTTCTTTCACTCGCTGACCAAGCTGGACCTGACCATCGGCGGGGACCGGATCACGGTCGCGTCCTGGCACGGCTGCCCGATCGGACAAGCACGCCGGGCCAGTGAAGCTGAGCGGGTCGTCTCGGCGCTGTTGTCCAGCGAACTGGGCATCATCGGCAGCGACGCGAACACCATCGGCGCCGCGCGGGTGCCCGACGGCAGGGGCGGATACCGCGATTACGACGACGACCCGTACGCCGGTCAGCCGTGGCAACCAGGCTTCGTGCACACCTGCATGTGGAGCACCGACGCCGCCGGCGGCGTCGTCAGCCATCAGGCGGACCGGGCCGCCGCCCGCATCCTCGCCGCCGGTGGGCTGCACGACGTCGCCCCCGCTATCGGCGCGCCGTGGACCGCGACCGCCGGGCACCACAGTTCCGACGCGCTCGGCATGGGCCGGCGCATCGACTTCACCCACGCCACGACCGCAATGCTGGACCGCATCACCCGCCACCACGTGTACGACACCCCACGGGCCCGTTTCGCCAGTGACCACCTGCCCAGCGGCACCTTCTGGACGAGCAGCCGATGACGAGATCGGCGTCTCGACCGCCACCACGACACCCTCGACCACACCCCGGGGCCGGCCCGCCCGACGACCTCGACCGACTCCCCGCCGGCCGCGGGACAGCATCCACGCGCTCACCGTCCGGGTCGCGGTCCTGATCAACGAGCTCGTGGCATCCACCGAACCCGCTCCGGACGCGCGACGCGTGCCGAGCAACCCACCCCGTGCACCTCAGCCCGTGCACCTCGACGCCGAATGGCCCAGGAGCACCACCAATCCATCCACAATCGTGAAAGGAACGCTCAACCAGCATGCACACACCATTGATCCGTGCGGTGAGCTACAACCTGTTGAACTACGGCAGATCGGCGGTCTCCACCCGCAGCGGCCAGCACGAGCTGCTGCGCTTCCTGCGCGCCGATGTGCTGTTGCTCCAGGAAATCTGGGCTGAAGACACGGACCAGCTTGACCAACTGGTCCACGCGATCGCCGGCGCGCTGGGGATGACCGCCTTCGCCGTCCCCGCACGGCACTCCAGCAACCACCTCGCCATCCTGTGGCGACCCGAGTACGCGGTGCTGGCGCAGCGGGCACGGGACCTGCAGCTGTGGCACGGTCTGGGCATCGTCCGGCTCGACGTCGGCGCCGCCGTCCCGCTGACGGTCGCGGTCACCCACCTCGGACCGTGGAACCCGAGCAAACAACTCGACGACACCTACACCCTGACCGGTCAGCTCCCGCTGGCCGACGCCACCCTCCTGGGCGCGGACTGGAACTCCTTCGGCGCCGACCCCGACTATGACCCCGAGCCCGACTGGACCGCCCTGACCCGCGAATGGATCGAACGGCACATCCGCTGGAACGACGACCCCGCCGCCCCGCCGGTAGCAGACCGGCGCCCCGCCCAGCTGATGCAACGCAGCGGCTTCCACGACGCCGCAGCCACCCTCGGCGCCCCATGGCAGGCCACCGGCGGCCACCGCGGCGGCTGGGCCCGCCGCGAAGACGTCTTCTGGACCACCAGACCGGCAGCACTGCGCAGCTACCAGGTGATCGACACACCAGCAGCCCGGAACCTCTCCGACCACCTTCCGATCATGGCCGAACTCGACCCACAGGCGCTGGCGGCACCGCCCACCCCTGCGTGACCCCGTCCACAATCAGCGCCAGACCGAAGCAGGCGCTGCGGCGAACGCATCGATCACGGCAACGGCTGCACCGGCCCCTTGATCGACGTATGTCATCGGATTCTACGTGTTGTTGCGTACCATCGTTCTGGCATTGTCTGAGTCGTATCGCGCGACGTGAGGAGCGGACATGGATCTGCTGATGCGGCTGTCCCCGGCGTGCACGCGTCCCACCGGGTTGTTGCGTTCCCTGGCGGTCGGTCGATGACCGGGGGCGGGTTCGTCGCCGGGCGCGTGGGTCCGCGCCGTGCGAACACGTGCCAGGTCTGCACGGCGCCCGCAGAGGTGGCGGCAGCGCAGCCCGACACGGCGGAGCCGGCGCCGCATTGGTCGGCGGCGCGGGCACGGGCTCAGGCGGTGTTCGATCATTGGCGGGGTCCCCGGCAACGGTGGTCGACCGCGTCCGCGCAGGACCTGCTCGCCGTGCTGCTGCTCGTCGTCGCTCGTGAGCGTGGGGAACCGGTGGGTGCGGCGCCCTGGTCTGCGGTGCGGGCACGGTTGTCGTGGCCCGGCGACGCGTTGTGGGGACATCTGACCGCGACGACCGCCGCGATGACCGCGACCGCGCGCGACGACCAGGCCGGGCGGCTGGCTGCCGCCGCTGTGTGCGGCTTGCACTGCAGGCACCAGTACGACGACGTCGAAACCCTCCGTGGCGCGTCCCTTCCCGGCGGGCCTGATCCGCTGGACCTTTTCGACCGGAGCCTGCCGGTCGCCGTGGACATGGTCGACGCGCTGCTGGTCAGCGACCGTGACGGCTGGGCCGCCGGGACCGCCGTGCAGGTGACCACACCGTCGACCGGCGTACCGCAGCCGGGCACCGTCGTTGCGCCGCTCTGGGCGCCGGCCACGCCCCACGACGACCGGGCATCGGACCTCGCCGCCGGACCTCCCGCCCGATACACCGTGCGCGTGGACGGCGTCACGGAGGTCAAGGTGTACGCGTTCGCGATCACCGGCCTCCCGGCCGACGCGGCGCAGTCTCGATAGGCCACGACCTGGTCCGTGGTCGTCTCCGGGCTGGAGACCCTTTGCGACGTGGGTGCATGCAGCAGCCCAGCATGCGCTCGACACGCGACAACCCGGGGTGGAGGACCTGCGGTGCATGAGCAGCGTCGGGCCAGGGTGGTTCGGGTAGGTAGCGTGGCCGTGGCCGAGCATGAGGTGCTGGTGCCGGTCGATCCCGCGGACCCCGGGTTGGGCGAGTGCACGGTGTTCGCCCGGGACGCGTGGGACGCCGCTCCTGCGCCATAGCGTTCCGGCGTGCCCTGCGGCGCCAGCATCACGGCTCGAGGAGGTCCTGGCCGGAACCGCCGTCCAGGGCGACCTGACACGCGCCTGATCTGCGCAGGAGACCGGGGCCCCACCGGTGCCGGTGACACCGTCGCGGCACGAGATCACCGGCAGTGCCCGCCGTTGCCCTACCCTCAAGAGGTTGCCGGGCAACCGCTGGGACGCGAGGAGGAGCCCGTGACGTTGGATGTCGTGCGCGATGACGCCGACCGGCGTGACCTGCTGTGGGAGCAGGCGACCGCGCTGGCCACGACCATCGCTGACGTAGCGCAGCCCTTCGGTGTCGATGCCCGCCGGTCCTGGGACTACCGGCTCGTGCACGACACGGTCGCGGTGTACGCGTACGCGCTGGCGCTGCGCGACGCCCACACCGTCGTGCAGGTCGGGTTGGGATCCGTGCTGGGACTGCTGCTCGATGAGTCCGATACCGTCGAGCTGCTGCGACGCACGTTCGGCGAGCCGGCACCGGAGACACCGGCAGTACTGGCAGCGCCGGCCGGTACCGTGCAGGCGTGGCAGTGGCTGTCGATCGAGTGGGGCCCGCATCGGGTGCCTGATGCGCCGTGCGGGATCGCCGCCGGCCGGCCGGTCGGCACCGGGTGTGCTGTGGGCGGGCGCGGCCGTGCAGCAGGCGGTCCTGGCCGAGCGTGGCGGTTGGCCGCGCCGCACCGCCGTCGACGTCGTCGACGGCAAGTACGCCGGGCGGTCCGGGACGGTGTCGGCGCCCATGTGGCGCCGCAACAGCCCGGCCGGAGCCGTCGCTGCCGGGCCGCCCAACGCGTACCTCGTTGACGTCGGCGGGGTCGGCGAACCGCAGGCGCTGCCCGTGAGCGCGTTGCGTCGCGTTCCGGCGCGAACCCCAAAAGGGGTCAATTTTCAAAAATCGGCGACATCAGCCTCCGAGGGGAAAAAGATCGCGCACCCAGCTCGGTAGCGCGGCGATGACGCCAGCATGCCGGCTGTTGTTGCTGGACAGGCCGAGCATGCGCGGTGCCACCGGGTGCGGCCATGGGACGACGGGGCGGCTGAACGCTCGCAGCACGGTCAGCCGCACCCGCACGCTCGCTTGGTCCACGCCGATCTTGCCGTGCCACAGGTGCGGGGGCACGGGCTTGTCGAAGACGGGGTTGAGGGTGCAGTTGCCGGTGCCGGCCTCGAAGAGCGGTGTGTCCAGTGGTTCGACGCAGTACAGGATGCGCAGCCCGGACCGGGTGCCGGTGCTGGTTGGCCTGGTGACGAGGACGGCCAGTTGTGCGTCTGCTGGTTGGCACATGAGCAGGTGTACTGGTTGGTCCGATTCGGAGGTCGGTGGTTCAGACGCCGGACGGTGGTGCTGCCGGGGCGTCGGTGGCGGGCCGGCATTGCCGTGGATGTCGGCGATCTGGACGAATCCTTCGTCGGCCAGGAACTGGCGCAGTTCATGCAGTGCGGGTTGCGGGCCGAGGCGGTCGAGGTGTTGACGCTGCCTGGCTGAGGCCCGCTCCTCGTCGGTGACCTCGGGCAGCCATTGCAGCAGGTACCGGCGTCGTTCGCCGGTGACCTGATGGGGGCGCGGTGCGGGCGGTGCTGCGGCGGGCGGGGCTTGGTCGGGCAGTGCCGGGCGATGGCTTAGGAGGAGGTCGGTGGGTGGGTCCGGTGGTGCGGGATAGGAGCCTTCGGCGATCCGTTCGGCGATCCGCCGTGGTGTGGAATCGCCGACGTGGATGAGTTCCTCGTCCCGCAGTGCCCAGAGCTGCCGGAGGGCGCCGGCCCTGTACCGCTCGCCCGCGTCGGCGGCGACCGGGATGCTCCGCGGCCGGGGTGTCGTCGGGGCCGCCGACGGCCGTCCGGGCGCGGCGCTGGTGTCGGTGGCCGGTGGCGTGTGAGTGGCTGGTACCGGCCGGGCAGCGGCTGCCTCGTCGATCGGGTCCTGGTGCAGGGGGTCGAGGTCGACGCTGAGCCGGTCGGCGGCAACGGGTTCGGTCGGGTAGCTGTCGAATCCGTCAAGGGTTCTGCTGCGGTAGGCCAGCCGGTAGCCGATCGGTGGGCCGTCGTGCAGGGTGGCGGTGTCGTGGTCCAGCGCCCACACCGGTCCGAGGACCCGCGCCCGGTTGCCGAAGGTGCCGGGGTTGGCGCTGCCCAGCGGCGTGTTCGGAGGTCCGGTGACCTTGACGCGGCTGCCTTCGGTCCAGCCGCCGCGCAGGGTGATGAGGTACGCGTCGATGATGGCGATGGTGGTCGGCAGCTGCTGCCACAGCCCGCAGGACGGCGTGCCCGGGTACGTGAGCCCATCGCAGCTGTCGACGGGGGTGGACACCATGGTGCTGCCCCAGGTCCAGCAGCCGACGACGGGATCGTCGTCGGGGCGGGTGCCCGGTTCGGGCAGCTGCTGCCGGTCCCGGTCGGTCAGGGGCGCACCGGTCACCGCTCGGACAGCGGCGGCGTGCGGCAGCCAGTCAAGCGCTGCGCGGGCCTCGCTGAGGTCGGTGCGGGTGTGCGCGGGTGGGCTGACGGCGTGTCCCATCCCGCTGAGCCCGGCATAGAGCCAGTCCAGCAGTGCATCACGGTCGGTGCATCGGTACCGCAGGTCAGCGGCGGTGACCTGCACGACGGGCGCCTGCCGCTGGTGGGCGATGACGTAGACGGGTAAAGCCCACCACGGCAGCTCCCCAGCCGTGACCAGTCTGGCGGTGCCAGCACAACAGTCGATGGCAAGCGCTTGCGCATGGCGCAGCGCGTCCGCCCAGCGCAGCGGCACCGGCGTCTCCTCACAACCATCGAACGGGGGATCCGGGAACCAGTCTGCCGACGTCTCGCCGGGCCTGTCCACCTCGGCCGAAACTGCCCGCCCGACCGGGTTCACCGGCAGGCGCATCGTCGAACGACCGCGAGGATCGAAGGCGGCGGGCGAGCTGCTCACCCACCCGCTGCCGGCACCTGCCACCCACCTGCCACCCACCGGGCACCCGGAGCGGCGCCGGCCCAGCGTCCGAGCGTCCGTCCCGGCCCGCGAGTGCTGTAACCCCGGACGGTGACGGTACCGTGGTCGGGACGACAGCGGATGTCGAAGGCGGTGGAGGTCGGCGTGGACAGCACCGACGGCGATCGGCAGCGGCCCGTCGGTGCCGAACCCGGCATCGACCTGGGTGATCCGCAGTGGCTGCTGGACGCGGTGGACCTGGTATCCCGGCACGCCATGGCAGCGTTGCTGCAGGACCCGCCCGACGAGGACGCGTTCGATGCTGCGTTTCATCTGCCCACCGTGTGCACGGTTCCCAGCCGGGGCCTGGATAAGCCGGTGTACTGCAACCTGATCGCGGCGTGGGCGCTGGTCAGCTGCCTGCTACGGCAGCAGCCACTCGTGCTGCCGACGCCTGGTGAGGCCACCCAATTCCACCTGGATCGGTTGCTGGACGCGGCCCGCCGCGCCGACGAGCAAGGGCTGACCGCCGTGGTCGGCGACATCTGGGACGTGCTCAGCACCGACGACGCGTGGGTACTGACCGGTCAGCTGGCGTTCGGGTGTGCCGACGCGGTGCGGTTCTGTCACGGGCAGGACCGCCTCGACGCCGCGGACGGCCTTCTGCTGGCGTTTCTACCGCCGGATCTGCCAGCCTGTCACGGCCTCGGCTACGCAGTCGCCATGACCGGCGCAGACCACATCGACGATGCCCGGCACGCCCTGGCGGTGATCACGTCCAGGTCCGGGTTTGAACCGCTACCGGTCGTCGAGGCCCTGCTGCACGCCGTGAACGCCGTCACCGCCGCCGGTCCGGGCGGGGACCTCGCCCCGCTCGACGATCCACGGCTGCCGGCCACGATCGCACCCGGCATCACCGGACGTCCCGTCGACGCCGGCACCATCGCGCAACTACGGGCCTGGCCAGCCGAAGCGCGGCTGCATGCCGGACCCGCATTGCGCCTCGACCCCTCCCAGGCGCTCGATGCCGTCTGGTACCTCACCGTCACCGCTGGCGTGCAGCTGCGGGTCACTGACGGCTGGGACCATGCCCGCAACGGGGCCACGCCGTGACGTGGGTGTGGCTGCAGTCGTCGACACCAGTCGAGCACGGAGCCAGCGCCGCGAACAGGTATGGCGACGCTACGGCCGGCCGGTGGGCAGCGGGTTGCAGGCAGGTGCACTGTGCGTCGGCGGGAGCGGTGACGCAGCAGGCGGTCCTGGCCGAGCGGGGCGGCTGGCCGCGCCGCCGTTGACGTCGTCGGCCGCGCCGCCGGTCAGTCCCGTACCGACCTGTCGCCGCCGCGACCATCACCGACCGCTCCGCGCCGCGTCACACCGCATCGCCGCCGGTCACTACCTTGCTGGACGTGGACCAGTGAAGTGCCGCCACGGGTCAGAGATTGGCGGCCTCGAATTTGCTGGCGGCGTCGAGCAGATAGGTTCGTTGCCGTTCCCGTTCGCCGGCTGTAGCCGAGGTATCGCGCAGGCGTTGGGCGCCGCGCCGGATCCGGTCGATGATCTGTGCCGGGAACGGAACCGGCCGCCATCGTGGCCGGCATGGCGGTGGGCCTGTGGCGGCGAGCAGCGCGGCGGCGATCGTCATCAGCTGCTGGTGCAGGTCCTCGTAGCCGGTGTAGAGGGGGATGCGCCGTAGTAGTTCGGGGATGGCGAGGCCCGCTTCCGGGTCGCCGCGGCCGAGGCTGTCGGCGGCGCGCCGCAGATCGGCGACGGCGCATCGGACGGCGTGGCCGTGGGTGCTGCGCCCGTGGGTGCGTTGGGCGTGGCCGGTGGCGGCGGCAGGGTCAATGTCGAAGAGCACCTCACGGGCGGCGGCGAGATTGTAGTCGTCGCGGTGATGGTCCATCAGTACCTGGACGGTGAACTCGATGTCGTCGGCGTCGGATGGCGCCCCGTCTGCGGACACCCCGACGATCTGGCCGGGGTACAGCACGTCGCGGCCGGGAAGGGGTGCCAGGACGCGGTCGAGGAGCCGCAGTCCGTGCACCTCGGCCATCATCACCGCGACCGTGGCCGTCACGGCGTGCCGGTGCGCGTCGCGGGCGGTGACGGACGGGTCGTGTCGGCGCAGGTACGCCGGCCAGTCCTGCCGGGCGGTGCCGGCCAACGCCGCGTCGAGCCATCTGTCGAAGTCTGCGGCGGTCACAGCGTCGTGGATCTGCCAGGTCGGCACGGACGCCGGATCGGCCTTTCCTTGATCGGCGAGGGCGCGCAGGGCCAGGGCGAGAATGTCGGCCGCCTGTGTTTGCTCCTGCGTCGTCCAGGCAGGGTCGGTATGGTCGGCGGCGACTGCCACCGCTGCCAGTCGGGCAGCGGCGGCGTCGGCCGTTTCCCAGCGTGCGCTGTGATCATCGGGCATCGGGTCAGCCTTCCGGTGCGGATCGCCTGCAGGGTCTGGCGACTTGGTTTGTGGACGCGACTTCTTCTTTACCCAGTCTGGCGCCGATTGTGTTTGGCGCCCCCGCTGCGCGAGGAACTGAGGGGCCGTCAGCGGCACGGCGCGCGGAGCGGGGCGTTCCTTGCCGGTGCGGTCGGGTGGCTGCAGAACATCAGAACGCGCCAGTTCCTCGCGGTCGACGTCACCATCAACCGGCTGCGTGATGCACGCCCGCATGCTCGGCCGGACGGCGGCCCGCGGCCCAGGTCGACTTCGCTTCGCGGGGGCGGTGTTCACTGTTCAGGTCGTGGCGGCGGTGCTGGATCTGCGGAGTCCGGTCGGGGGTGATTCTGTCTTCAATGCTGCAGTGGTTCACCGTTGACGAGGCGGTCAGCCTCGTCGGGTACCTTCGGGCCGTGCGCGCGGATCAGGAGCGTGGTGGCGTGGCGGCGCTGTTCGCCGGTCAGGTATGGCATGTGCCCGGGCTCGTGGACGTCGGCAGCCTGGCTCAACGTTGCACCCATGCTAGGGGCTTGCCGTGGCCGGGATCGCCGGCCTTCGAGGCGGGGTCCCGGCCCCGCCGTGAGGGCTGCAGGCTGTGCTGCGCCGTCGATGACGGAAACCGGCCCCTCCCGTTCGGGAGGGGCCGGTTTCCGTGGTGTGGTTGGTAGGTGTCCGTCGTCGCGGTGTCAGGCGGCGCGGTTGGTTCGGGGGACCATGTCGCCGACGGAGTCGGCGTAGGCGCGGTTGAATTCGAGCAGGACGGAGGTGTAGATGTCGGAGGTCATGGCGAGGGTGGCGTGGCCGAGGAGTTCCTGGACTTTTTTGAGGTCGGCGCCGCTGGCGTAGAGGTAGGTGGCGCAGCAGTGGCGTAGGTCGTGGAGCCGGATCGGGGGTAGGGCGGCTTTGGCGACGAGGGTGTCGAAGCGGTTGCTGATGGTTTCGGGGTGCCACGGTTGGCCGTCGGGGCGGACGAAGAACAGGCCGGTGTCGGGCCAGTCCTTGCCGGACACCTGCTGCCACCGGTCGCGGCGGTCGACGTACTCGCGGAGGTCGGTGACGGTGGACGGTCCGAGGGGCATGGACCGTTCCCCGGCGCCGCTCTTGACCCGTTTGGTGACTGGCCGGTAGCCGATGGACGCGATCTGCTGGGCGACGGTGAGGTGTGCGTCGTCGAGTTCGACGTCGAAGTCGCGGAGGCCGACGGTCTCGCCGCGGCGCAGGCCGCGGTCGAGCATGAGTTTGAACAGCGGATACAGGACGACGTCGTGGGTCTCGGCGTAGTCGAGGAACGCGCCGGCGTGTTCGGGGGCCCAGACCATGACAGGGCCGGGACGTTCACCGGTCGCCCGCCAGCGTTTGACGGCTTTCGGGGTCCACACCTTGGGTTTCGGTGGCCGGCCGGAGTCGAGGTCGACGCTGAGCGCGGGGTTGAACGCGATGAGCCGGTCCTTGCGCATGCAGTCGTTGAGGGCTTTGCGGAGGGTTGCGAGGAGCCGTTGCATGCTCGCCGGTCCCAACGGCCGGACCCCTTTCACCGTGTCGCGGACGGCGGCGATTGGGCTGGCTTTCGCGGCGAGGATCTCGGCGTTGCGTTCCTTGAGGTCGATGAACATGGTGGTGATGTGCTCGTCGCGGAGGTCCTGGATCGGGATCGTGCCGAGGCGTGGGTTGAGGTAGTTGACGATGTGGTCGCGGTAGGAGCGGATGGTGTTCGGGGACAGGCCGCTGTCGTCGTCGGAGAGTCCCGCGCGGCGGTCGATCCAGGCGGTGAGGTATTCGGCGGTGGTCTTCACGACCGAGGCGGGGACCCCGGCGTGCAGCCGGGCGGTGATCGTGGCGGGGTCGGGGAGTGCCTGGCCGCGGCCGGTGGCCCAGATCAGGTCGCTGATCTCATAAGCGCGGTCCCGGTCGCCGCCGGCGAGGTCGAGCAGCTTCTTGACCTGCTCGCAGAGGGCGTTGGCGTCGTCGCGGCCGTCGAACCCGCCGCGGCGGAACGGCCGCCGCTGCTGGCCGGGGCGTACGGGCAGTTCGATCTGGTACGCCCACCGGCCGTGGGTGGGGTGCCACGCCCCGCCGGTGCGGCGGAGTTTCGGGCACTTGCCGCCCAATGGTTTGCCGTTGCCGTCTTTGCAGCTGCAGCGTTTGTAGACGGATCCTTCCGGGGTGGTGCTCACGGCGCTCCTTCGGTCGGTGCGGCCCGCGTGTGCTGCGGGCCGGTGCTTCTCATTTCGCCGTGGTGATCGACGCTCGACTGCGCCGACGCTGGCAAGTCGCCGACCGGGTCCGGCTCACCCGGTGCCGCCGACGGCACCGCCGGTGGTGTGGACGGTTCGGTGTTCGTAGCCGATGGCGAGGATCCGGCCGGTGCGGCGGGGAGGTGCAGCGCGGCGAGGATCGCGGCGACGGGGACGCGGTAGCGGTTGCCGACCCGCAGCACCTGGACCGGGAACTGTCCGTCTCGGGCGAGTTGGTAGGCGAGGGCGCGGCCGAGGCCGAATACCCTCGCGGCGGTGGGCAGGTCGGTGACGACGCCGAGCGCTCGGATGCGGTCGCCGGTCCACGGCTCGTCGCCGGTTCCGGCCGGCGACGGCGTGGGGGTTGCGGTGTGCTTTGAGGATGGGGTGGTGGTCACGGGGCGCTCCGATCGGCGTGGGAATGGTGATGTGCGGTGAAGTGACCGCCTCGGACGGCGCGGGCGCCGCCCGAGGCGGCGGGGTGGAGCACGGCTGGACCGTGCTGCCGGTCCGGTCAGCGGCGGCAGCAGGGCACCGCGCGTATCCACGCCGAGTTGACGCGGTCACGCACGTGGCGTCACCGGCCAGGGCTCACGCGTGCATCTGCGCGCGGGCCGTGGCGCATGGTGGGGGCGGCGAGCCAGCCGCTGTGGGGGCCGAGGTCATGGGCGAGTTCCAGGTGCGGGCGGCGGACCGCCGCGGTTGTGCGCCGTAGCGGCCCCGAGGTCCTGGCCGGTGCTGTCCGGGCTTGCCGTGTTGACCTGGTCGAGCCAGCCGAGCAGTTTCGGGAGGTTCTGGCGGGGTCCGTACGCCAGGTAGGTGCCGTCTGTGGAGTGCGCGCCGATGCTGGCGGCGTACCGCAGTCTGTGCAGGCTGTTAACGCGTCCGACGTGCACATGAAGGCCGAGAGCGCGTGCGTGGGCGGCGAGCTGGGCGGCGGCCGGTCCGAGTTTCCACGCCGTGGATCCGCCCAGGAACAGTCCGTCGAAGAGGCTCCAGTCGATGTCGAGGTGTTCCAGGCCGTCCTGGGCGACGAGCGCGGCGGGGTAGCCGAGGGCGCGGATGCGGGGCAGTACCGGCAGGGACCGCGCCCAGGTCGCTGCCGCGTCGCCGACGAGGTCGGGTGCGGTCGCGAACGTGCACCGTCCACGGTGGACTGTGCGGGCGGCGAGCCAGGCGAGGTAGCGGTCGTCGCCGGGGTAGTGGCCGGTGTAGGAGGCGTTGTCGGCGATCCAGTCGACGCCGGCCTCGACCCGGTTCCCCGCTGCGGGGGTGGCGATCATCCCGAGCTGCCCGGCGCGCATCGCCTCACGAACGAGCGGGCCGGAGGCGGTGGCGTAGTAGCGCACGGGCGGCGGCGAACACGGCGACGGGGACGATGGTGGCGAGGGCCTTCACCCACAGCTGTCCGGGCAGGGCGGCCCAGACCGGGAACCCGGCCAGGGTGAGGAACAGCAGCGAGTCGACCGGGACGCTGACGGCGTTGGACGCGAGCGCGGCGCGGAGCATGCCGCGGTCGCGGAGCCGTTGGTAAACGACGAGGTCGACGAGTTCGGCGACGAGGAACGCGACGGCGGAGGCGATGGCGAGGCGGAGGCCGACGGGTGTGGCGCTGAAGACGGCACCAGTACCGATGCAGGCCAGCACGGTCGCCCGTCCGGCGGCCTGGTGGACCCAGTCGCGGGCGAGGAGGGTCAGCCCGGCGGCGGCGGTCCCGGCGGCGGCGGTGAGACCGAACCCGACCGGGATGAGCCCGTACCGGGCGGTGAGGCTGTTGGCGGCTACCACGCTGCCGATGAACACGAGGACCGGCAGCACGGTGGCTGCCGGCGTCGGTGGGCGTGGACGATCGGGAGCCGACGCGGCCGTGCGGTGAGGGTGCGGTGGCTGGTGATTGTGGGCTGGCATGGTCGGAGCCCCTTTCGGGCAGGCAGGTGTGCCCCCGCGCCTGGGCTGGCGTGGGCTGGCGCGGGCTGGGTGTTGACGTCTGGTGGGCGGGTCCGCGGCGCGGTCGTCAGCCGGTGTGGTCGAGGTCGGTGAGCCGGTGCAGGCCGGTGCGTCGCATCCGCCGGATGTCGCAGGTGATGTCGGTACGGCGGTTGAGGTCAGCGGTGAGGCGGGTGCGGGCGTCGGCGGCGACGGTGTCGGGGTTGTCGCCGGTGACGGTGATGGCGAGCAGCGCGTCGGCGTGGATGCGGTAGACGCCGCCGACGGGGTAGCCGGGGTGCGGGTCGGTGCGGGTGGTGCGCAGCCGGTGCAGGCTGCGGGCGGCGGGGTGTTCGACCGGGGTGGCGGAGGTGTCGGGGCCGGTGAGGTAGCCGTCGCGGAGGCGGCTGAGCGCGGCGATGAGGTGGGCGGTGCCCACGCGCTGGGCGTAGCGGTCGTTGGGGGCGCGGACGGTGGTGGTGACGGGTACGGCGACGCCGACGACCCACCGGTAGGGGTGGGTGTGCAGGCCGAGGCGGGCCAGGACGTCGTCGCCGTCGCGGCGGCTGAGCGCGCCGCGGCTGACGAGCGCGCGGAGTTCCGCGCGGACGGCCTCGGCGGTCGGCGCCGGGACGGCCCGGTCGATGTGGCTGGCGAGCGTTGCGAGCGCGGTGAACGGGCGGTGTTGCAGTGGGCCGCGGGTGCTCGGCATGGCAGTCTCCAGAAACTGTGAGGGCATGACGCAGGCATCGGCCGGCGCCGGTGCCGGACAGGGCCGGGGCGACCGGCCTGGGGGCGGTGGTTCAGGTCGCGGCGGCGAGGACGGCGGCGAGCATGTCGGTCCACTCGACGCCCTGGATGCTGGTGTCGTGGTCGAAGGACCAGACGAGGTGGTCGAGCTCGTACTCGGTGCGGTGGCCGTCAAGGAACACGAAGCTGCTCGTGGCGCGGCCGTCGCGGCCGGGGGCGATGACGAGGCTCCAGGTGTCGGCGTGCAGGAGGACGGCGACGGGTCGGCCGCGCAGGTCCCGGCCGGTCAGTAGCGCTCCCGGTGTCGGGTCGGCGGCGAGGCGGAGTGCGTCGGCGATGATGTCGGGCACCTCCCGGATGCCGATCCCGGTCATCACGTCGTAGGTGGCGCCGACGCGGGGAGCGCGGCCCTGCCGGGCGGCGCTGGTCAACTCGTCGGCGGTCTGGTTCGCGGTGCTGCGCCGGGCGTGCTGCTCGGCGGTCACGGCCGATGCAGCTGTGGCGGCGGCCCGCACGATGGTGACCGGGAACGGCCCGGGACGCCGTCGTCGCGGGCGGCGTGGCTGAGGCCGCGCCGGACGTTGCACAGCCGGGTCGGTCGGGGCGCGGTGAGTGTCACCGGTCATGGTCGGCTCCTTCGAGGTCGCGCCGGTGGGGCCGGCACACGGTGGTGCCGGCCCCACCGGCTGTGCGGTGCTGGCGGTGGGACAGAGAGGGTTGCCGGGGTGGTGCGGCGGGCGCTGCGGATCACCGGTCAGGTGGGGGCGTGCCAGCGCTGCCGGGCGATGCTGGCGGTGCCGTGGTCGGTGCGGGGACGGCTGGGACGGGACCAGCCCGGCGTGGCCCGGCGCTGCGCGATGACGTGCCAGCCGGCGGCGCGGAGGCTGGCGCCGCTCTCCCCGGCCTGGGTGTAGGTGACCAGGCGGCGGTAGCCGAGCGCTTTCGCCGCCGTCCAGGCCGCGGCGTAGAGCATCGAGCAGGCGTTGCTGGTGCCGTCGGTGCCGACCCGGGTGACCTCGAGGGTGTGTCCGTCGTCGAGGAGCCGCGCGACCGGGCGGCCGATGACGGCGACGCCGGCCAGGAGGTTGTCCTGGCCGGCGACGCCGATGGAGTACTTGTGCCCGGCGGGTCGGCGGTGCGAGTCGGTGATGAACGCGCACGCCTGCGCGAACGTGACCGGCACCGGTCCGCAGCCTCATCCCGTACCGCCTGCCGGCTCCGCTCGCCCGCGGTGGTGCGGGGTCGGGTCGGTGCCGGTGGGCAGGTACGGGGTGAGCCGGGCGAGGGCCTCGTCGTGGAAGTCGGCGGCGATGTCAACGCCGATGTAGGCGCGGCCGAGGTGCAGGGCGGCGAGGCCGGTGGTGGCGGCGCCGGAGAACGGGTCGAGGACGGTCCCGCCGGGTGGGCACCCGGCGGCGATCGCCCGCAGTGGTAGGTCCAGCGGGAACGGTGCGACGTGCGCGCCGCGGTAGGGGCGGGTGGCGATGTGCCAGACGTCGCCGGGGTTGCGGCCGTTGTGGTGGGCGGCGGTGTGGGCGTGGCCGAGCGGCTGAAGGTTGCCGCGTCCGGCTCTGGGTTCGACGGTGGTGTCGTCGGCGGTGTACTTGCCGCCGTAGGTGCCGCCGCGCCGGCGTGCGGTGGCGTCGATACCGCCGGTGTGGCCTTTGCGGGCACCGCCGAAGACACGGCTGCCGTCCGCGGCGTCCGGCCGGGCGAGCGGTACCCGGATCGGGTCGAGGTCGAAGTAGTAGGTGGGGGATCTGGTGAGCAGGAACAGCAGTTCGTAGCCGGTGGAGAGCCGGTCACGGACCGACTCGGGCATCGGATTCTTCTTGGCCCAGATGATCGCGTTGCGCAGCCACCAGCCGTGCCGTTGCAGCGCGAACGCGACCCGCCACGGCACCCCGTTGAGGTTCTTCGCCGCCAGTCCGTCCGCGCCCGCACCGGCGGGTGTGCCGGTGCGGGTGCGGCGGGTGCCGGTGGCGTAGCTGTCACCGAGGTTGAGCCAGACGGTGCCGGTCGGCTTCAGGACCCGCCACACCTGCTCGAACACGGCCACGAGCCGGTCGACGTAGTCGTCGACGGATGGTTCCAGGCCGTACTGCGGGTCGGTCCACACCGCCCGGCAGCCAGAACACGAGGCTCCCGGCGCCAGCGGGTGAGGGGTGTGGTGAACACATCCCGGGTCTCCGCCGTGCCAGTGGCCGGTGCCGTAGTCCCTCAGCTTTCTCTTAACTTTGATGATCTTAAATGTGTTGGCTCAACTCGGCCCTCACTCACCGGTGCCGCCCGCCAGTGATTCCGTCCCTGTCGGCTGCGCT